>JAYVCI010000244.1:0-6916 GCA_043750035.1 Chitinophagaceae bacterium | reverse complement strand
TATACTCGCAGTTATTGAATCTGATAAAAGGGAATCGACCGTGAGGATAAAAGTTTTTTGAGAATGATTACAGTTTTTATCTAGTAGTTCTACAGTCATTATATAAGGTGTCGAATTAATTTGGCTGCAGGTGGGGTTCCAACAGAATTGTTGCGTAACTATACTATCTCCTGATTTTGTTGGGAAACTTGCTTGTGATGATAATCCCCAATATACCGAATCGAACATAATACCCGATGCAGATATAGTTAATGAATCTCCCAACGAATCAATACCTGTTATATTAAAACAATTGTTTTTTCCTGCATAGATTGTTTTATTTGTCGAAGCTCCATAATTTGTTATTAGCGGTGCGTAGCTTGATAAATTGCTTGAAATAATCTGCCAGTCTCTTCTTATTTCACCCAAGTATATGGGAGAGCCACCGGACACTCTTCTGTACTCATCAATTTTTAAAACCAGCACAAATGCGTTTGATGTTGGGGCTGTTAGTGTTATTTCTCCAGTGGAACTATCAATAGTGGCTGAACCGGAACTACCCAAGGGCTGTGAGGTGGAGTAGCCCGATGCCCAATCGCATAATATACTTAACGGAGGCTGCACAGCATATCCAGAAGTTGGAGTTCCAGGGGTTGAACCGTAAGGCTGCTCAAAACTATATACCAGCGAATCGCCTTCTGCATCATATACATTAGTACTAAAGGTAGTTTGCTTTTTGGTGCTTATCATGATTAGCGGATTGTCAACAAATCTTGGTGAGGAATTTATGTAAGTGTTTGGTGGAGGAATCAGTATTTGCCAACCCATACTTTTTTTGTTATTGCTTTGTGATACTCCAAGATCGAGATTTACTATAGTGTTATTTCTTTGCGTAGCACCACAGGTTATATACACCCCATAAGCTTGGCTGCTTGGAAAAGATAAGGTGTCGATATATATAGCTGCTTCCCTGCATATTCCTGTCTGAGAACATTTAGGGTTCAGGTTTTCCTTAGATGCAATATAAACCGATCGAGTGCCTATCTGTGAATAATTAGTAGCTTTGTAAAACCCTACGGTAATTGGATCTGAAAAACCAGTACTGGCATTGCAATCTCTATATATTACAAGTTTGGTTTCGTAATATACTTTGTTGCTTTGGGTGTAAAGATAGCGATAGGTGAATTCACCCCCTGCAATATGGCTTGCCTCAAGTTTAGTAGTAAAACCCATTATAAAACAGGCTATCAAAATCCATTTGTAAGAAAATAGTATCAGGTGTTTCATATAGCAAATATATTTATTGATTTTGAAAGTACAAAGGATTATTTTTATTTCCCCCTACCCCCAAACACTACTACAATTGTATAAAACATAATCCTAAAATCCAAGGCCAAGCTCATGTTTTCTATATATATGGTATCATACTTTAGGCGTTCCACCATTTGATCTACATTTTCGGCATAGCCATATTTTACTTGGCCCCAACTGGTAATACCGGGTCTTACTTTAAGCAAATGATTATAGTGGGGAGCCTTTTCTAATATCTGGTCAATAAAAAATTGACGCTCAGGGCGTGGGCCTACCAAACTCATTTCACCAATCAATACATTCCAGAATTGAGGCAGTTCATCCAATCTGTATTTGCGTAAGTATTTCCCCAGTCGTGTACGGCGGTCATCACCCTTGCTCGATAGTTGGGGTGTACCGTTTTCTGCACCCACTTTCATGGTGCGGTATTTATATATATAAAAAGGTTTATTGCCCCTGCCTATGCGTTCTTGTTTGTAGAATATTGGTCCTCTGGAATCGAGTTTTACCAAGATAGCAAGTATAATATATATTGGGCTAAACAATAACAATATAATCAAGGAAACGCCCATGTCCATTTGTCTTTTGGCCACTACCTGCCATGGAGGCATAATCTCGCGGGATACCTCTATTAGCGGTGCCCCAAACAGGTGAGACATTTTAACTGAACCTGTAAGTATATCATACATATCAGGTAAAATTTTGATAACTACGTCTTCATCGTCCAGCTTGTTCAATATCTTATTTAGTAAAAAATGTTCACTGGTTTCTATAGCAATAATAATCTCTTCTATATTTTTTTGTTTAATGATATTGGTAATATTGTCCATATTGCCCAAGTATGGAAGAACGCCGCCCATAGCGGTTTGGTCGCTTTCATTTGTTTGTATATATCCCCTGAAAAAATATCCCTGCGAAAGTTTTTCACCTTCCAGTTCATTATATAACGACAATGCTTTTTGCTGCGAACCAATAATCAAAGTATTATAACCTATTCTGCGATTTCTCACTAACTTTACAGTTTGCGTGGTAATGATTAAACGACCTGTTACTGTAAGTATAAATTGTAATAAAAATAAAGTACCCGCAGTTTTGTAATAGGTTTTGTATGATGGTACTTGATCGTCCAATAACAATACAAAAAACAAAACCAACACCCCAAACAAAGAAGTATTGAACGTGCGGATTATATCCCGCAAACGTGTATGGCGATAAGGTTCCCTATATGCACCCGCGGACCAATATAATAATAACCAAAAAACAGGGATTAAGAGTAAAGCTATATAAAACTGCGAGTCGAAGTGCAGGCCAATATCATAACCATACTTTTCAGGCTCAATATAAAATTTTCTAAATATAAAAAACAAAGCCCATGCACTAGCTGCGGCAAGGCCATCCGCAATTATATATTTGAGGGCTTGTAGTTTTTTATTCAACGGTATATAAGTTTAATATTGTCCAACATTATTTCGCGTTTTTGGTCAGCATCATTGATGGCATTAAAGTATAATGAAAATGTGGTGGGGCCTTGGCTGTATATTTTATTTGATATCTCCTCGGTTAAGTATATATATATCTTTTTCCATTGGGTAGTGGGGTTAATGGTAACCACCGATGCATATTTATTAACACCCATGATCGAATTATCATAAAAACTAACAATAAGCGGTAGGTCGGTTTTATAGTTCAGTTCCAGGTATATATCCCTGCCATTACCCGGAAGTGTATATGCTGTTTTTGATGCATACTCAAATGTTTCGCTCTGTTTGGTCAACACTATTCTGCCACTTTGCCCACCTTTATAAGTAATAAGTGTGTCAGTACATACCTGAAACGAGTCGAGTGTTTGATTGAAACTGGTTTTCTTCAAGGTGAAATTAGAAGTTTCAAAATTTTCGAGCCAAGCAAAAGTTAGGGTTGGTATATAAGAAACATGCGGGGTAAAGGTATCTATATTGTTTGCTTCAAGTTGCAGCACCGTGTCCACATAATCGTAGAATGGGTAATAAGTACGCTCATTTGCAGTGCCGTTCTTTTTTATACCGGGGCGAAATGCAAGTTTTACTTTACCGCTTGCAATAATGGGAACCGTGCAGGGCAATTCATATACACCTTGCAGTTGCCCATTGGCATATAACCATACATCAGTTATATAAGAAGCATTGCTGCCCTGTGTTGCTCCATTGGTATGCACCACAAAAGGTTCAATATGCAGGTATGAAGGAACTGTGGCTTTTTTGGCACAGCCGCTATATAATAAAACAGCAAGGGGTAAAAGATAGAAATACTTCATTTAGAATTTGCAAAAATAAGACGCATACACTATATAACGCACAAAAATACTTTTGGGTTGCGTGCCTTACTGTGAGCCGCCAATCAACAGTTTTTGAAATTTTTCTTCGTTGTTTCTGTTTACAATAGTGATATACATGCCGCTGGGCAGGTAAGATAAATCTGGGAGGTCGTACACTTCTTGCTGTGCAGGGGTTTGTATATAAAACCTGTAGCGAATACGGCCAAAAAAATCCATCACATAAAAACTGGCGGTATTATTTTCCATCTGTTTAAACTTGATAAACAACTTAAAAATGGAACCGGGAAATAGAGGGTTGGGATAAAAGAAATAGGCAAAATTATCACATACGCCATCTTGCCACACTGTTTGTAATACCCCAAACTGCCGCTCGGCCACGCAACTGCTGAAATAGGTTTTGCCGCAGGCACATACGGGCATAAAAGAAAATGCACTGTGGTCGCAGCCCTGATAGTATGGATCCATGTGGTTAGAATCTACGCAGCCCACAGTGGTTTGTCCATTGCCCACAAAGGGTATTAGCAACAATGATAAATATATGATAGCTTTAGATGGAGACATTTTTATGTTTTGCAAAATTAAGGCAATTCACTGCCCCAAATCATGTTAAATTTGCAGTCTTATTTTATGAAGTCAAATATCGTCTATATCACCCGCAAAGAACATTTCAACGCAGCCCACCGCCTGCACCGTGCAGATTGGACTGACGAACAGAACGAAGCTGTTTTTGGCCGCTGTGCCAACAAAAACTGGCATGGCCATAATTTCGATTTATACGTTACCGTAAAAGGAACACCCAATCCCGATACCGGTTTTCTGTTCGATTTAAAAAAGCTGAAAGTGCTTATCGTAAAAGAAGTGACCGACCACCTCGACCATAAAAATTTAAACCTCGATGTGCCCTTTTTAGAAGGCGTTCTCCCCAGTATCGAAAATATTGCCATGGCTATTTGGGACAGACTGGACCCCCATATTAAATCGGATACTTGCAGTTTGCACTCGATAAAACTATATGAAACTCAGAATAACTATGTGGAGTATTTTGGGTGAGCTAAAAAGACCGCATTGTTATAATTCTTTGTTCATCCAAATTGCCCACTAATTCTGTTATATATATTACTTGCTTTCCAAGGTCTTTCTTTTCCCAATCTCATGCGTTTGGCGTTTCTGAATTCTGAATAATTGTACTTTTCTAAATATACGATGGCGGCAATATTGTCTATGGGAAGAATACAAATTTCTTGAACTTTTAGTCTTAGTTTCATTAATTCAACTCCAGCTTCATAATCTGTGGCTGCGATGAAACCCTCTCGTAGCGTAGGTATATAGAAACCTTCTATTTTGTTGTTTGATATATATAATCTTGTATTGGGTAAATCTTTTTCTAGGAGTTTAATTCTACTTTCTCCTGAAATTAATCTGTCGAGTTCGAGGATTTCATTCCTGTATTTTTTTTCATATAATATAATATTGGGAGAAATTTCTATATCATTTTCTATTCTTCCACCTTTCAAAAATGCATATTCTGTTTCTGTTTCGAAACCGAGCTTTGTATATACAGGTTCGCCCATATCAGTTGCAATTAAATATATAGTTTCATATTCAATTGGAATTCTATCAAGCAAAGTTTGGGTGATGAGTGTGCCTACGCCCTTACTTCTGTGCTCAGGATGCGTAATGATGTGAGCCAGCCAGGCCGTGTCTTCAAACAAAATGGTGCATCCAATTCCTATAATAATTCCGTTTTCTATAATCTTAATTGGGTGACAAAAATCATGCTGCGTATAATATTCCAATGAAGGGGTAATATCACCCCATTCAGGTGGCTGAAAGGGTTTGAGAAATGGGAGGTCGGTATGTGTTATAGGTTGGATATTCATATATAATTGTTAATGATGAATGGTTAATGGTTAATTTGCTTACGCCTAACTATTCATTCATCACTTATAATTTATAATTCATTATTAAAATATTATTTCTTTATATCGCAAGTTGTTCCAAAGTTTCTGGTAAAAGTTTGCGTTTTCCCTTCTTCAATTTTAACTAGAGAAAAATCATAGGCATTACTATACCCCCCCGTCAATTTTATATCCTTTTTAAATTTATCTGGGAACGATTCTATCAGTGCTACAGCCTTTGCCCTTAAGGCATTTTGCATCACCGTCATTTTATCGACCATAGCATATATACCTCCGTATTTATCAAAATCATTTTCAAAAACTACGGTATTATAATCATCGTACATTTTATATATTTCGTTGAGTTGCTTATCATATTCGTGAATATCAAACCCAAAAACTTGTTTAATATACTTGTCGTTAATAGATAGTTTTTTTAAAAACAGTTCTGGGCATTCTATTTTGTTTCCCGAACGAACAAGCATATAATATTTCCCCGCTATAATTTTTTTTATACAGACTTTACAAGCATCTTTGTGAGCCACTACTTGGTAATTCGGAATACTAGACATATTGCCCAACGAATACAATGAAATTATACTTCCTACGTCTAGCTTTTCGCCACCGGCATTATTATACTCCCAAATTATATTTCCCTCAAACGAGCCAAAGTTGCCATCGATGTTGATATCATTAAATTGACTTATTGTAAAATCCCTATCTAAATAAAACAATATTGACTTATTTACTTTTTCGTTAGAATCATTTAAAACAGAATATGTATGCTTAATAGAATACATAGATTCTTTTCCTAAAGAATCAGATTCTTTCACTGTATCCATTGGTGAAAAAGAAACTGGCTCATAACTTTCAGGGTGTTTGAGATTTATTTTTAAATATAATTTTACATTCTCTTGGGCTTTTTGGGCTTTATCCACTTCGCTATTTTTGCAAGAACTTATATAAATTCCAATAACACTTACTAGCACTAAACAAATATTTTTCATCATTTGAATTGTTTGATTTGAAATGCAATAATAGTAAAAAAAGGCGAATAATAGTTATAAGGAGTATGGGTAAGTTATTAGTATATAGACAAAAAGAGTAAAGCCATATGGCAACCTACCATGCCAAAACAAGCTTATTTGGCGTCAGCTCCTTACTACTTAGTCCTTATTCCTTATTCCTTAATAACTATCCTCAAACTGTGGATTGAAAAAGTTTAACTTTTCCCCATATCCGTTGTAAATTTGAACCTTTAAATTTTACCCGGACAATGATGGTAAGAAACGACTGGACATTAGCAGAAATACAAGACATCTATAATCGACCACTGCTCGATTTGGTATATGGTGCAGCCACGGTGCACCGCGAGAACAAAGCTTATAGCGAAGTACAAGTAAGTAGTTTGATA
>JAYVCI010000243.1:0-10291 GCA_043750035.1 Chitinophagaceae bacterium | reverse complement strand
CTCAGCAAAATCGGGTTCATCGTAACCAAGCATGTGGCCGAAGTTGCCCGCCCAGTCCAGTTTAGGGTCGGGCTCTATATGTTCATCGTTTTTATAGGTACGTCTGTATATATATGCTGCCACACGGGGTAAGCGGGCTATTAGGTTCATCACATCTTCGTAAGTGGGATCCCAATAATCTTTTTTATTAATACCTTTTCTGTATGATGCTGCAAATACGCTTTCTGTTTGCATGGCCATAATAGCAATGGTAAACTGCGACATAGGATGCGTGGTGCGGGGCAAAGCATCCAATACATTAAATACATGACGCGGAACTATGGCACGGCGGGCCCAATTATTGGTGAGGTCCAGCACATCTTCATTTGAGGGGATTTCGCCCATCAGCATCAAATAAAATATAGCTTCGGGCACTGGTTCACTTCCACCCTCAACAAAATGCTGCAACTTCTCCCGCAGTTCGGGAATTGAATATCCACGAAAACGGATACCCTCGTTTGAATCGAGTAATGAAGTTTCGGTAACAAGGCCTGTAATACCTTTCATGCCACCATATATATCATCTACAGTATAGGTGCCTATTACTTTTTCGCCATGGGTTTTGGCAAATGCTTTAATTTTTATAACTTCGGGCAGAGCTTTCTCTGCAAATTTATTTTTTAGTGAATCCATTATTTTTGATTAATACTTTTTCTTTCTGAGCCTGTTTCTTTAAAACGCCTGCAAATTACTATTTGTTTTGCGATTGGACAAATAGTAGCCCAAAATTCTCTGAAAAAGTTATCCAATTATTATTCTCATCGGCGAAAAACTAAAAAGCCCAGAAGCTCTTTTCGAACTTCTGGGCTTTAAAAATGTTTTAAGTAATAATTACTCTACAGTGATTTTGCCAGTTTGGCTGTTGCCATCAATATTTAATTGATAGATATACACACCAGGAGCTAGGTTTTCAGTGTTAATTTGTTCTACGTTAGCACCTGCTTGTTGTCTTTGCTTAACAACAGGCATCACCTCACGACCTGTAATATCCATCAAACGGATAGTAACATCGCTCGATTTTTCAGTGGTATATGATATATTAAATTGGCCATGTGCAGGATTGGGATAAACGTTGATTCCTTGACTTATGCTAGATGCATCTATCCCAGTATTCCAATCACCAAATTGAGTTAAACGACACAATGAATTATTGCCTAATGTTGCTGAAGTTTCCAACTTAATTGAATCTGTTGCTCTATTCATGGCAAGTGCCCCTATACAAAAATTATTTTTGCTACTTGGATTCCAATTCACATTAAGATTTGCTTTAAGAATTATAGTAACGCTGTCGCCGCTAGGTATATCTTTAGTAAGAATTGAAAGTAAGTAAGCACCTCCACCAGGTAATACTAATGAATAATTAGGCACGACTATTTGATAGAATATACTGTCTCCTATTTTAAGCATATCTGTTCCTTCATTTTTTACTGTAAAGCTCAAATCAATAGGACCTCCATTAGGAATCCTGTCTGGCTTTGCAATACTTGTAACTGCTAAATCTACTGTGCGGCCTTGTCCATTTACAAATGTAAATGCCGTAACCATTGTTAAAATAAGTACTAATTTTTTCATTATGTTTTTTATGTTTAATTAATTTTGAACTGCAAAAGTAGGTTGTTACGCAAACATGTCAACTAAAAAGTTCCAACATATCCTCCGCCCTTATTTGTTTAAAACCCCCTTCGTCCACTTGAATGATACTTTGGGCCAAGATATTTTTACGCTCTTGCAGTCCCAATATCTTTTCTTCAATGGTGTTACGACTGATAAATTTATATATAAATACATTTTTGGTTTGCCCAATACGGTGACTCCTGTCTTCTGCCTGCCGCTCTACTGCTGGGTTCCACCAAGGGTCGAGCAAAAAAACATAATCGGCTTCGGTAAGGTTCAACCCAAATCCTCCTGCTTTTAATGAGATTAGGAACAGTTTGATATCATCATTCTGCTGGAATTCTTTCACCAACTTTTTGCGGTCGAGTGCCGGTGTTGAACCATCTAAATAGAGATACTGTACTTCGGCTTCATCAAAATGTTTTTTATAAATGTCCAATTGTTTTACAAACTGGCTGAACATTAAAATTTTGTGCCCCTGCGATAAAGCCTTCTTTGCCAAATATATCACCTCCTCAAACTTGCCTGATGTTTCTGTATTTTCTTTATCGGCCATATACGGATGGTTGGCAAGCAAACGCAATTTTGTTAAACCCTGAAAAAAGGAGAATTTATTTTTGGTAAAGCTGCGGTCGCCAAGGCTTTTCAACAGTTCATTTCTATAGGCCGATTTGGTGCTTTCATATAATTTTTTTTGCCCCTCATGCATATCACAAAAACGTATCTGCTCCGTTTTAGAAGGCAAATCAGTTGCTACCATACTTTTGGTTCTACGCAATATAAAAGGCTTCACCAATAATTGTAGTTTCTGCGATTTGTTTTCGTCTTTCCCTTTCTCAATAGGCACTACATAATGTTCATTGAAATAATGGAAACTGCCCAGCAAACCCGGGTTCACAAAATTCATCTGACTCCACAAATCTGTTATACTATTCTCCACAGGTGTTCCCGTTAGCGTAAGTTTATATTGCGACCTTAGTTTGAATATTGATTTTGCAGTAACCGATGAAGGGTTTTTAATGGCCTGGCTTTCGTCCAATATAATATAATGAAATTTGAACTCTTTAAATAAATCATCATCGGCCCGCATGGTTCCATAAGTAGTAATTATTACATCATAAAAAGGAAATTTATTTAATATATCTCGGCTCCGGCTTTGTCCACTATGCACCAATATATTTAAACCTGGGGTAAACTTTTCTGCTTCTGATAACCAATTATATATTAATGAGGTGGGAGCTACAATTAACGATGTTTTGCGAAGTTTGTCACTGGGTGTTTTAATAGTAGTTTCTATTATAACATCTTCGCTAATTACTTGTTCGAAAAGTGAACCTTGTATTAAAGGCGTTTTTATGGTTTCTTCAAAAACAAGTTCTTTTGCAACGCTATGTATTTCCTTCTCTTTTTGCAATAAACATAATGACTGTATTGTTTTTCCAAGTCCCATATCATCGGCCAAAATTCCACCAAAGGCATTGTTTTGCAAATAGTAAAACCATTGGAAACCGTGTTCCTGATATTCACGCAGGGTGCAGTTAAAATCTATGGGCAACGATTCTTTTTTCTCTGCATCGCTGGCCACCATTTCTTTAAGTTTATCTGCCCAATGTGTACGGCGATTTTCTTGGTTGCTCCACAAAGATTCGAGCAAGCCAAAATGATATTTTTTCAGCCGCAACTGCCCATCGCCATGCTCGGCTATTTCCATAATGTTCCCAAATTTTTCAAACCATTCGTCAGGAATTACAGCTACATCGCCGTTTGGTAATTCAAACTCGTGGTGACCTTTGAGTATATGATCACGCAATACATGAAAAGGCATTTCGTATTCGCCAAACTTGGCTTTTACCAATAGGTCGAACCAGTCTGTTCCTTCTGCCAAATCTATACTATAGGTCTGCTCGCCCAAAAAGTACTTGCGATTTAATTGTTGTACAATTTCAAACCCTGCTTTTTTTAGTGATTCCCTATTCGCGTTCAGCCATGTGATGGTATCTATCAGTAGCCCATTGCCTGCACTGAACAGAGAACCATTCTCATTTGCAAGTCCACCATCAATCAAAACCTGATATTTGAACTGCTCCCACTCCCCTGCCCTCTTTATTTTGCGGAATATGTACTGTCCGTTTTCTTTTTCAATTTTTACATGGGTTTTTTTGGTGGAATGGTAATGAAAATCTGACTGTCCATACCTGAATGAAAGTAATAGATAATACTTATCAGCCCACTGCTGCAAAGTGATAATTGGTTGGGCAACAAATTTCTCGTTCACCACCTCAAACCCTTCAGCATATACATCGTAATGCTCGAGCAACTGCACCACAAAAGTTCGCAAATACTTGTCGACTGCGGTTTGGGGAACTTCTATATATTTTTTGGTTTGAAAAGGAGTAAGCTTTACGCCTTCCACTTCCTCGCCAAATGTATATACCATATTATCCACCATCATAAAAGCAGGGTGCTGACAAATAACCCGCGAAAATTGATTGATAAAATCGACACGTTGGTTATTATGTTTGATGGTGGCGAAATAACGCAAGCCTTCAATCCCTTTTTTAAAGTGGAACAATACCGTAGCATTACCTTCGGCCAACTCCAGTTTGTGATGAGCGGGATTGTCATTATTCCCTTTCATATAAAAGTTCAAACCTTTCAATAAAGGAATTACCTTCCCTATCCTTCGTTCCACATAAGGCCTGATTTGCTTTTTCAAAAACTCAGGTGTGATATGCTTCTCAAAAAAATCGTGTGGCTTAATTTTCTTTTTGCTTTTGGCATCGGCAAACTGGTGAAAGATAGCATCGTGCCCCACCTCGTGCAATAAGGAAACTATTTTACGCGTTTCGGGTATATCTACTTTGGGGAAATTGGACAGGGTATTGGCATATACTTTTTGATGCGTAAGTGTAAGCTGCCCTTTGGTATTAACCTGCACAACATGTGGCTCAATGGTCCACCCCAAATCCTTATCCTCTAATAAAGAGAATACAAGGGCATAAGGTTGGGTGGTTACTACTTGCATTTTAGTGGTTAGTAAACAGTGGTCAGTAAACAGTAGTCAGTAACGCACTTGCTATCTGCCGTATGGCACTGACTACTGTTTACTGACTACTGATTACTGTTAAGAATACTTTTTCTTTTTAAATTAATTCAAATATTATTTTTACTTGCATTAATATCGGGCAAAGGTATAGGAAGTTTTTGGTATTGTGATGCGGAGTTATATAAAAAAATGGAATGATTAATGTTAAGCAACCGCCATGGTAAAAAAAATCATATTGATATTGAATATGTCGTTTCTTATTTTTCAAGCAAATGCACAACAAAAAGCTTCAGATGAACTGATAAAAGATAAAAGCTCCGTTGTGTTTAAAGATACATTATTTAGCATTGCTACAGATTCTTTTTCAAATGACTTGGGAGAAATACCTATGGTGAATAACGAAATTTTCAAATACTTTAAATATATAGGCAGAGACACAGTGGTCATTACCAGAACTTGGACAGGTGACCCACATATTATATGTGAATATCCACGTGAACCATTAATTAATGGAAAGGTTTACGTTATAAAATTTTGCTTTTGGCATCAAGGTAGACAAGGCAGATTCCATAAAATAATGGGATTTGACTTATCAAATGGAGAAAGAATAAATTATACTTTTAAAGGATACGTAAAAGCCGAATAGCGTTTAAGAAAAATTAAAAATTTGACCACTATATTGCACCCAAATATATGAGTCAAATTATGATCAATAAAACCACTTTAATATTTCTCAAAAATCTATCTGAAAATAATAACCGCGAATGGTTCAATACAAATAAAGCAAAATATATAATAGCACATGAAAATATGTGTGTTTTTATAGATGCCTTGATTTTGGAAATGAACAGGCACGACCAATTGGTGAATGAATTGGGCAAAAAGAGCATCTACAGAATATATAATGATGTGCGGTTCAGTAAAGATAAATCTCCGTACAATCCCAGGTTTGCAGCAGGTTTTCAAAGGGCTACCAAATTTAAACGCGGCGGATATTATCTAAGTATCAAGCCCGGAAATTCATTTCTGGCCTGTGGTTTTTGGGGACCAAATCCAGATGATTTAAAACGTATCAGACAAGATATTTCTGAAAACTATATGGATTGGAATAAATTGCTCAAGAAAAAATCTATTACAACCCATTTTGGGAATATGTTGGGCGACAAAGTGCTCACTGCTCCAAAAGGCTACTCGAAAGAACATCCAGCAATAAATTTACTAAGACACAAACAATTTATTTTCCGCCACAATTTTTCTGATAAAGATATTATAGCTCCTGATTTTATAAAAACATTGAATACTATATACAAATCAATCCGACCTTTTTTTGATTATATGAGCGAGGTATTAACTACGGATGGGAATGGGGAGGTGAATGTTTGAGGGGTAAGGAATAAGGGGTAAGGCCATACGGCAGATAACCGATAACCGATAACTGTTTACTGATTACTGACCACAAATAAAAAATTTGCTAGGTTTGGAAAATTGTCTTATTTTTGTGGACAAATGTCGGAGAAAATATTATGGCTACATTTAAATTAAATATCGAGCAGAAACTGAACAAGGAAGTTTCTAGCATGTTCAAAAGTTCCACTACAAATTATAAATTTGTGCAAGGGAAAACCAATGTTACTTATGATGATTTTCTTTCAAATAAGATGCTCATCATTACAGCCATCAGAATGGGCATTCCTTACTCCCTATTTGATTTGATTCAGCACCATGCCCCGTTCACAGAAAATGATTGGGCTGGTTTTTTAGATATCTCTACCAAATCATTGCAGCGATACAAGCAAGCATCGAAGCAATTTAAGCCCAGCCAATCCGAGAAAATTATTGAGATGGCTGAGGTTACCAATGTGGGCCTCGATGTATTTGGTGATATGAATAAATTTAAATTGTGGCTCGATACCCCCAATTTTTCTTTGGGCAATATGAAGCCGATGGAATTGCTGAGAGATTCCTACGGAAAGGAATTGGTGCTTAGTGAGCTTACGAGGATTAATTATGGGATATTAGCATAATCTGGGTTCCGTCGGTTGAAACCGACGGCAATTGATATATGGAGGCTTATAAATTGTCTAGGGCAAAATTTGCTACACCGCTTTCTGGGAAAGGGGCTGCACTAAAAGGTGCGAGGTGGAACTCGATTGGTGTAGAGATTATATATTTGGCAGCCAATCGCTCGCTTGCGATGGCAGAAGTTGCGGTGCATTTTACGCTTGCTACCATTCCAAGTGATTATGTGATGGTTACTATATTTATTCCAGATAATATATCCTTGAAAAAAATATATGAATCTGCATTGCCAGAGGATTGGAATAGTTTTCCCCACCCTAATTCTACCCAAGCCATTGGCGACAAATTTGTATCAGCCAATAAATATTGTGTTTTGCAAATACCCTCAGCAGTAACACAGGGCGACTATAATTTACTCATCAATCCGAATCATATTGATTTTTCTATGATTAAAATAATTGCTACCAGTAAGTTTCCATTTGATAGGCGGATATTTGAATAAGAAAATGCTGCTTGGTTATGCAATTGTTCCCGTATAAAATGCCCCTTGAGCCACCTAAGGGAGTCGAACCCTCGACCTACTGATTACGAATCAGTCGCTCTACCAACTGAGCTAAAGCGGCTTTTGTTGGGGCAAATTTAAGTGTGGTGGGGTAATGGGCAAATTGTTTTTTTGATATTGTTACGGCAAGTTTGTTCGTCAAGAAAATTAAGCATTAACCATTTGTTATTACTACATTATCTTTGCCGCGTAAAATATTCATCATTCATCACTTATAATTTATCATTCAATAAATGTCATTACAATGCGGAATCGTAGGGCTGCCCAATGTGGGCAAATCGACCCTGTTTAATTGTTTATCAAATGCAAAGGCACAGGCGGCAAATTTTCCGTTCTGTACCATTGAGCCAAACGTAGGTGTAATCACTGTGCCCGATGAGCGTTTGGAGAAACTATCAGCTATCGTAAATCCTCAAAAAGTAGTGCCAACTACAGTTGAGATTGTAGATATAGCAGGCCTTGTAAAAGGTGCCAGCAAAGGCGAGGGACTGGGCAATCAGTTTTTGGGAAATATAAGAAATACGGATGCTATTATACATGTGCTCCGTTGTTTCGATGATGACAATGTAATACATGTGGATGGAAAAGTGGACCCAGTTAGTGATAAAGAAATTATAGATACTGAACTACAATTAAAAGATTTAGATACTTTAAAAGCAAGATATAATAAAGCATTGAAAGATAAAGATGCGAAGAAAGAATTGGAATTAATTGAGAGAATTAAAGAAGCATTGGAGCAAGGAAAATCAGCTCGTACTGTAGAGTTCAACGATGTAGAGAAAGAGATTGTGGATACTTTTCAATTGCTCACCAGCAAACCTGTATTATATGTTTGCAATGTAGATGAAGCTTCGGTAGTGGATGGCAATGAGCATGTGAAAAATGTATTAGAAGCAATTAAAAATGAAGGTGCAGAATGTATTATCATATCTGCTGCCATAGAAAGTGAAATTGCATCATTAGAAAGTTTGGAAGACCAGTTAGATTTCTTGAGCAGCATGGGTTTGAAAGAATCGGGCGTTTCTAAATTAATTAAGGCAGCATATAAGTTATTGGACTTGCAAACCTATTTCACAGCGGGTGTGCAAGAAGTAAGAGCATGGACGATATATAGAGGCTACAAAGCCCCCCAAGCAGCCGGTGTAATACATACAGATTTTGAAAAAGGATTTATACGTGCTGAGGTAATTCATTATAATGATTTCATTACACTTGGAAGTGAATCAGCTTGCAGAGATGCAGGGAAATTGGGTGTTGAAGGAAAAGAATATGTAGTGCAGGATGGAGATGTGATGCACTTTAGGTTTAATGTGTAAGAGAGTAATCAGTAAATAGTGGTCAGTAGTCAGTGGCTGAAGCCATACAGCAATAAAATTACTCAACCCATCTATTGCCGTCTGGCTTCAGCCGACGGAACCAAGTATTTATATAATATTATAAATCCTTGAACAAATTCTTCTCCGAAAACATAGAGCCCAATATATCTTTAAACTGAACGCCGCGAACAACGCTGCTCTTGCCAATGAGCGAATGTTCCGCCATTGCAAATAATACAAATTCCATCATTACCAGCTTTTCATTTTTGCTAAGTTTCGGCATATATTCTTCTACAAAATCACTTAAACCTGGGATACTTTCCAAATCTTTTTTATATTGTTTTTCAGTTTCCAATAACAGTATTTCATATATATTTCCTTCGCCAAACCAACTCACTATACTATCATAAGGACTCTCTACATTCTTCTTTTTTAGTTTGGCAGGATTGGGGAATAACTCCGTAAACTCATTGCGGATGGCTTTTCCTAATAGGTTCTGAGCCACTATGCCCGCACCTTCTTGCTCGCCTTCATATACCAATTCTATTTTGCCATTCACCGCAGGAATTACACCGACCAAATCACTAATTCTTGCAAATGTTTTCGTTTCTCCGTTTAATAACATTCTTCTTTCAGCAGTACTAACTAAATTTTCATAGGCAGAAATAGTTAGCCTTGCAGAGACGCCACTTTTACTGTCTACAAATTCACTTTCTCTGGCTTCAAATGCAATGCGTTCTATAATAGTTGATATTAAATCTCCTACTATAATATTTTGTTTTTGATGCTCACTAAGTCTGGCTTCCTGTGCAGTTATTTGTTTGGATAGTTCTATACTTTTTGGATAATGAGTTAGAATCTGACTGCCTATCCTATCTTTCAAAGGTGTTACAATACTACCTCTGTTTGTATAATCTTCAGGGTTTGCTGTAAAAATAAATTGTATATCCAAAGGAATTCTTAATTTGAATCCACGAATTTGTATATCGCCTTCTTGTAATATATTAAATAGTGCAACTTGAATTCTTGCCTGCAAATCGGGAAGTTCGTTTATAACAAATATACAACGGTTACTACGGGGAATTATACCATAATGTATTACACGTTCATCAGCATAACTAAGTCGCAAGTTTGCAGCTTTGATAGGGTCTACATCGCCAATCAAATCAGCAATCGACACATCAGGCGTTGCTAGTTTTTCTACATATCTTTCATCACGATGCAACCATGCAATAGGGGTTTTATCACCCTGTTCTGCTATCATATTTTTTGCAAAATTTGATATAGGATTTAAGGGGTCATCATTCAATTCACTGCCTTCTATAATAGGTGTATATTCATCCAAAAGTTCTGTGATTTGTCTAGCGATTCTAGTCTTGGCTTGACCACGTAAGCCCAGTAAATTCATATTGTGGCGAGACAATATAGCCCGTTCAATTTCAGGAATCACGGAGTCTTCAAAACCTATAATACCTTTAAAAACATTTTCTTTGTTCTTAATTTTCGCAATCAAATTATCACGCAATTCATCCTTTATGTTTTTGCTGATATATCCTGATTTTTTTAATTCACCTAACGTTCTAATTTTTTGCATGTCTGTTTTTGTTAGTGGTCAGTAAACAGTAAATAGTTGTCAGTAGCTGACGCCGTATGGCACTGACTACTGATTACTGACCACTGTTTACTACCATGATC
>JAYVCI010000242.1:0-22930 GCA_043750035.1 Chitinophagaceae bacterium | reverse complement strand
TCTCTCTTAATAATACATCGTTTGACATGTGAAATAATTTTTCACAAAGATATGAATTAATTATTAAAACGTACTACTTATTATTTAACAATCCCTTAGTAATGGTATTATATAATGTGGCTATCGTTCCCTTTGCATCGTTCATTAGGCATTTTTCATCTTCTATACCTCTTTCATAATTCAGGTTTCTATTCAGCACCCTTCCTATGTTTGTCGCTGCCCTCGCTGGGCGGGCCTTATTAGTTGCTGTGCATTTAGGTTTGCTGTGGTTTTAATTTAGTCTGTTCAAAATACTGCATTAATTGCTCATAAGTCATACCACTAATATCTTTTGAAATTTTGTCTTTAATTTCTCTAAATGTTTTTACGGTATCAAAATCTTTCTCTGTTTTTATTTTAGTCTTCATAACCTACAATTTCTTTGGGTGAGTGAATATTAATGTTAGTATAACCTAATTTTAAATTTACGGAGTTGTAACCTCGTATTCTATATACATTTACAATATGCTTGAAGTTCCAACTGACTAATAAATCTACTTTGTGAATTGTTGCCGTTGCAATATGGATACAGTCGTCCAAACTCGTTTCGCCAACAACTTTTTCAGCCACATAAGCTTGGGCAAGTTTTAATGCGTCTGGGGTTACTTGAACTTTCTCCTTTTGATCTTCGGATAAAGTTTCGAAAAAATGCCTTACGCTATCAGGAGCTTTTGATAATTCGCTTTCAGTTAAGTTAGAATAAACGCAAATAATTTGTCCAAGTTTCACTTTCTCAAAAAGCAATGTAGTTTCCTTTTCAAACTCAACATCAAAAAGCCCACCCAAAACAGAAGTATCAATATAGAAACGTTGTTTCATTTTTTAAAATCTAAAGACAAAGATACAAATTATTTTTTACTGAGCGTTGAAAAAGTTTGAAGTTAACACGAGAATTTGTGTGCAAGGTGGTTTAGTGTTTGGTTTTTATAGACTGCCGCTGTTGTGGATAATGGCCATAACTAGGGTGTTTTGGATGGTAGAAAGGTGAAAATTAATTGAGTACAATTCCCATCTGTTTTAAGTGCCCTACACAAGCCGGGCAAATCCATTTCTGCTCTTTATATAATGTAGCTATCGTTCCCTTTGCATCGTTCATTAGGCATCTTTCATCGGCAGCACAATGATCTAAATTAAAAGTGTGCCCAATTTCATGTAAAACTGTACTTACTACAAAATCATCTGTTTTACCTTTAAATTGGACTATACGGAAATCTGAAAATAGCCATATGGCATATCAAGAAGGCATAAAAAAAATAAAATCACTAATATGATTCTAACTATATTGTTCACTTTTAATCAGTTTGGAAAACTTAGTATAGTTCCAACTTATTTATATGAATCATTCCAACCTTTATCATACCCTTTTTTATATTCTCCACTACCCCTACTTTTACCGTCGCTCAAATTAACCCACTTAGACAGTTCAGATTTACTTTGATGTCTCTTTCCTGCTTTATATCCATCTTCATATCCTTTTTTATATTCATCACTCATAATAAATATATTTATTTGTTTATTTTGCAGCAATCTGTTTTTTAGGAAAATTGAATAGTATGCTTGTGATGATAGGTATAAAAAATATGGCAACTGTTAATATTGAGATAGTAATATCTGCAGTATGGCTGGATAAGAAAATACTTAGTTCGGTTGTGGGGTAAAAATGTTCATATATAGATAGCATTAATTTAATTCCTAAAATTGCTATCACAACAAATGCAGCAGTTTCTAAAAAGGCATATTTTTCCATGAGTTTTACAAACCATTGTGCTATAAATCTCATTGCCAATATGCCAATGAATACACCTGTACAAACAAGAATTATATTAGGAGTAAATGCAACAGCTGCAAATACATTATCAATAGAAAATGCCATGTCCATAATTTCAACTAGTATTACAGTTGACCAAAATACGCCAATTTTGTTATGGAAAAAACTATAGATTTTATTGTTTGATTTATTAATTTCTCCATCATCTTCAGCATCGTCTTTTAATTTGATAAAGGAATAAATTAAGTAAGCTACAAAAATAGCAGCTAGCCCCCTTAAACTCCATAAAGCTATTTCATTAATTGTTCCATCGTTTTTAATTAATAGCAAAACTCCTGTTAAAGATATAATTTTAAAAATGATTGAACCCTTTTCACCATATCCAATTTTTTCCTTAAATTGGTCGACAACCAACCATAAAAGATACATACCTCCCAAAGGTTTTAACCACCAAAATCCAATTAAAAAAGCTGCGAATATCATAGCAATTCCTCTAAAAATATAGGCACCCCATATACCATATTTTAAGGCTTTGCCTCTTTGATCTTGTGGCAGGTCCATTACCATAGTTGCCAATACCGCTGCATTATCCACTGAAAGTAAACTTTCTATAATAATAAGGTTACCTATTATAGCTAATGAAGCACCAGGATTATTTAATATTTGTTGCCACAAATCATTAAAGTGTTGAAAAAATTCTGTCATAATATATATATATTTAATTAGTTACTATTTGAACAATTATTAAACGCCCGCCTTCTTCTTTTGAAAGTAGTATTTTTTTTCCGTCAGTTAATTCTACACTTGACCCAATAGGAACTTCTAAATCTTCAGATATATCTTTTAACTGTGGGAGATTTCTATTCATTAAAATCCATTTTCCATTATGAAAATGGAAATCGGCTACTGGTTTTTTTTGATCGGGTGTCAGTTTTTCGTTGGGAAAGATGTTCCTATTAACATGCCATTGATAAATGTTTTGTCCTGTGAAAACCATTAGTCTTTGATTTTCGGGAATGAAACTTCCCGCTTTTCTTGACCAATATAAATTCAGCACTGGCAACTGTCCTTTGTATTGAGTGCCGCAAAAAGGGCAGCAAGGTTTTGTGCTGTTATCAAACACAAACCATTTTTGCTCACAACTTGGATTTTGACAAGGTTGCATTAAGTCAACCGTTTTAATCAATGCTTGTTCCCATTCGCCTGATGTTGGTCTAACATTTGGATTTTGCAAACCTTCAATAAATGCTTTGTCAAATAACTGTTTCAAATAAGGGCCTGCAACTGTATAAGGAATTCTATCCGAATCAGCCCAAGGAAGGTGGGTTGCTTTAATTTGATTTAGCTTCGGTCTATTTGATTTGTCATTTGGATTCTCGATAAATAAAGCTTTCGCACCCATACCTAGTTCATCATCTTTCTGTGGGTCTAAATCATATATTTTTCCACCTCTTAAAGGATGTCTGTAGAATAGATACATATATATCATAACTGCTAAAGCATGCCGATCGGTTTGAATGCTCGGCAGCTTTCTATTTGGGTCTGTTTTGCCCAAATGTTTTGTAGACATTACTTCAGGTGCTATGAAATCAGGAGTACCGATAACATCAGGTGGGAATTTTCCCGGGACTACTAGCCCATCAATATCAATTATTACTGCTCTTCCTGTAACTGGATCAATTAATACATTTTTATAAGACAGGTCAGAATGAGCCAATCCTGCCGCATGCATTCGTCTAACCGCTCTGCTAATTTTAATACATACTAAGAAATATTTGAACCAATCACCTAATTCCGATTTATCTAAATGTAATTTGAATTGTTTGTTTCTAAATTGTGGCGACGCAAACCATTTCCCTTGCTTTTCGTGGCCTTTAATTGAAGCGATGGCATCGCCAGCAGAATTGTATCCTTTTTGAAAGAAAAAATGATGCTGATACACTGGTACAACTATGCCGACTTGACCATTATGTTCAAGCATATCGTGAGGCCAACAAAATAAATCTTTCCAGTACTCTCCACCTGCTTGGTTGAAAATTTTTTCACGATATAATTTCACTATATTTGATAAACGCTCTTTTGAATTATAATCCTGTTTATCGCGAAAGAAAGCAACAACATAAGATTTGTCTGGAGCAAAATACACGTCTTTCATTCCCCCCTGCATCGGTGATCCGTCATCAACGTATTGATAAGTTTTTCCTTCCGCTGTCTTTACCGTAACGATTTTACTCATAGTGATTAATATAAAATTGCAATGGTTCTATCGTCATGGTTGCCCGGACTCCAGAAGTCTAACCAACTTAATAATTCGGCTTCAACTTCTTTGGTAGTTTTTGTAAAGTCAACCTTGCAGTTGTCTTTATTGTTACCGTTTAGGTCTGCCCATAACTCATTCCATATTTCAATTCTATTTAGATTGTTGTCCGTTTGAAATTTCGGGTCTGTAATTCCATCAGTCATTAAAATAAGTGCTGTGAAATCTTCTACTATTTTAAAACGAACACGATTTGCATAAGCACCATCTGCAAAAATATCACTCATAGTTAGGAATCGGGTTTGCCCTGCAAACTCTCCGCTGTCGGGTGTCCCTAAAACAGCAACTTCGTTTTTCACTTTGTCATAAATTCCAATTCCTCCATCGCCTACCCAAAAAGAAGCAATCACAAATTTGTTTTCATACTTCTTTACCAAAGCAAAAATTAAAGTGGTTGAATAATCTTTTATAATTGCGTTGTTAGATGTCGCTTCTTCTCTGATTTTACCCTGTGCAGAAAATGCTGCCTTGCCTAATTGCTCAATAAAATAACCGCTTAATTTTTTTTGATTTTCTTCTGTTGCTTCTTTGAAATTTTCTTGAATTGAATCTTCAATTTCTTTCAACTTTTCTTTATCAATATTTTTAAAGTAGTCAATGATTTCATTGCAAGCAATCAAAGAACCCTTACGACTAAATTTTGAACCACCTGCACCGTCTGCAACTGTTATAACTCCCCAACCTGAATCTTCAAAAAATGAATAGCTAAAATCATCATCACGAAAAATTCCTTCCTGTGCATGGCTTCTTCCTCTTTTTGAAGCAATGACTAATTGCTTTGAACTTAGTTCTGCATGTGCTGAAGCAAAATCTTCTTTCCAATACTTATCCGCTTTGTCAGAAGGTTTTTCAACCCAAAGAGATTTAGGGTCAGGGTTTACAATTAGTTTCAATTCTTTTTTGTTGAATGGTTTTTCTTCGGAAGTGTTTTTTAATTTGAAACTTAAAAGCAAAATGTACTCACCTGCTTGTTGTGGCACTCCTGAAATTTTGTTTTCAGCCTTATTGAATATTACACCAATCTTATCATCGACTTCTATATAATATTCTCCAATATTAGACAATTTAGGCCCAGTAAAGTCAAATGTAAATTCATACTTTTTTCCTACTGTGCCATTGACTAAAGCAATCTGTATTGATTGAATATCCTCAATCTGTGCTTTTACTTTCCATTTATCTAACATATTAAATTGAGCGTTTTTTATCGAGTTATAGGATTCAACTATTTGATCGTCCTTCAAAAAATTATCTAACAAAGGTATGTGATGCTTTTCAACATTTACTTTATGCTTTTGTAAGAGCTGTTCAAAATATAATTTTAACTCACTCATAATTATCCCTGTGTTCTAGTAATGTCTAAAGCCCCGCCACCACTTCCATATTCACCCTGGTTTCCGCACCACGGGCAAACGCTTACTTTTTCATTGCCCACACAATGCAGTTTACCACAGGCACATACACTAAACCCATATTGATTACCGCAACACGGGCAAGTTGGAAAACCCTCTAACTCTTCGGTGCTAATTTTTTGATTCAAACTTGCTTCATTTGAAAGTTCGAAATAAGAGTTGTCAACTTGGTAAGCCCCATTTAATCTATAATACATAGTTTCTAAATTCAATTCTATATCCAAATCTGATTGGCTTCTCGTATTTTTATATTTTATCAGGTATGGCTTCTTAGTATTTTGGCATTTTGCCACAAATACGGCAAAGTTAGTGTCAATAAAGTTTGGCTTTTGTGGATTCTTCGTTAGATCAATTTTGCCCAACACATCTTCATTCATTTTTGCCAACTCAAAACCTGTCCCATTACTATCAACACTTATACTACTTGTTTTTATTGATGCTGTCACCCAACGAAAAAATTCTTTGTAGGACTGTGCAGTTGTGTTTTTAAAAAGCAAAACATTATCAGTAAGTTCTTTTAATAAATATAAATCAGTTGCTTCTCCAAAAGAAATCGCGACTAAGTTGGTTTGTTTTTGCCAATTCTGTTTCCATTCGGCGAAAGCTGTTTTTGTATCGTCTGTCGGAACGCCATCAGTAAATAAAAACACAATAGGTTTCCAATCTCCTTTTTGTTCCGTTGTTGTTTTAATAATGTTCTTTCTCATATCAAACATCAGCTCGCCTAATGCATTACTTAATGAAGTTCCACCACCAATTGGAAATTTTGGTGGGTAGAAATTTATGATATCGGTCAAAGGAACTAAAGTCATTGCTTTGCCAGCAAATGCAATGATTGCAATGTGAACGGTTTCTAAGGCATAAGGGTCTGTCTTAAGTTCTTTAATAATTGTTGCTAGCCCTTCTTCTACAAGTTGAATTTGGTCCCCAACCATAGATTCGGAGACATCAATAAGAAAATAAATTGGTAGTCTTCTGCTCATAATAAATGATTATAATAGATTCAAGGTTTAATGAATTAGATTAAGAATAATAAGTAAGAGAATCAATAAAACTATTTGTGTCATATCCACCCCCACACCACCACCAACAGGATAAGGAGTAAAAACTTTTTTAAGAAAGTTAAATATTGGATTAAAAATGCTATTAAAAAATCCAAACACTTTCTTATAGTTCGGATTAAGTTTGTCTTTGTAGGGCAAAAGTTTTGAGTAGAGAAATAACCCCACAATCAGAATGTTAATGAATATATATAATAGTTGATGCATATTAAATAACCATATGAACTTCTTGTGGTGGTGGTGGTAGAATAATATGTTCTGTTGTTCCAACACTTTTATTCCCTGCCCCGATAGATGCTGACACCCACTTGAAAAAAGACATTAGTGTTGAACTGTCGGCTGTATCAAGATGCACTACATCATCTGTCAACATTTTTAGCTCTGAGTCGGATGAATGAGAGCCAGCCGAACAAGCTATAATTGCAGCAAAATTTCTTGCTTTAATTAGAGGAACAGCGTTTCTAAAATCTTCTTTGTCTGCTGGTGTTCCTCTTGTTAAAATAAAAAGTAGTGGTCTCCAATCACCTTTTTGTTCGGCTGTCCCTTTTATTAAATCGTCATTCAATTTTTCATTCAAGAAAAGCAAAGCCCTACCTGTATGAGGTGGGCTTGCTTCGAGAATTTCTATTTCGGGTAATTGAAGTGATTCCAAATCAGTCAAAGCCAAAACTTGTTTCGGTTCTCTATCAAACGTGATAATGCTTATTGAAACTGACTCAAGAGCAAAAGGGTCTTGCCTAAGTTTTGAAATCAAAACTTGTAAACCATTTTTTACTGCTTCAATTCTTTCACCACGCATACCACCCGAGGTTTCTATTAAAAGATAAACGGGTAATCTTCGCATAGTGTTTAGTTCAGCAAAGATGCTAGGTTCTCTGGAAATTTTTTGGAATTGCTTTTCAAGCTCAATAAAAGGTTTCTTTCAATAGAGTCTATTTGGCCGTCACCTTTTATTTTATTATAAAGCCACTCAGCTTCAGTGGAGTCAATTTCTCCAGCCGAACTATCATCATCAAGCAGATAACTTGAAATAGCTTTAATAAATAATGGTTCCCAATTGGCATCATTTGCTTTACCTGAAACGGCATTATTTAATTCAAATAAAAACTCTGCCTCATCAGAGTCGATTTTACCATCAGCGAATAATACTGTTTCAAGTTCTTTTACTTCTGCTGCATCAATAACTCCGTCAGCAAGTAATTCTTTTTTTAATTGGTCTAGACTTTTCATTTTTATATTAATTTTAATTGTTTTAATTTATTTTTTACCGAATAATAATTTGAAGATAAAACCCATAATTGACGATCCGATTTTTCTTTCCAGTCCTTGTGTTGTTGTAGGGATTCCAGTTTGCCTAGCAAAACGTTGTTTTTCCGATGAAATTCCTAACGCTCTCTTCCATGAAAACGAAAATCCAAATTTGCCCATTATATTAGTTTTGAGTTCCGCATGTGGAACATTTATTTGTACTCCTAGGGAAGGAATTGTCCCATTCATAATTGTTCCCACATTTTTTGCAGCAAACTTGCAATACAGTAAATAGGGTCGTTTTTAGAAATTTAGATATAGTTATCATATTTAGATATTTTAATTTGAATACAAATAATAAAGTATTAAACAACAATATTTACTTCTGGCGGCGGCGGCGGCAACTCATTAAGACCACCAACCTCTTTACCCCCACTTTCAATTTTTTGGCTACCCGTGCTTATTGAAGCAGAAACCCATTTAAAAAAAGCTTTAATGGTTGAAGAATCAGCTGTGTCTAGGGAAACTACGACTTCTGTAATTTGTTTTAGTACACTTGTGTCGGCCCCTGAACCTGCAGCACAAGCTACTATAATACCGACTTTCCTTTTTTGGAATTCTGCTAGCCCGCTTTGCCATTGGTCAGTTGGGCCACCATCAGTCATAATAAAAACAAGAGGTTTCCAATCCCCTTTAATTTCTGGAGTTGATTTTGCAACTTCACGGTCAATGCATTCACCCAAAAGTCTAAGACCAGCTCCTAATGAAGTGCCTCCTCCTGCTGTAAGTGTTGGTTGCTGAAAAGAAGCAAGGTCAGTTAGAGGAACTAATTGTTGGGCATTGCTTTCAAAAGTGATTACACTTAAGAATGCAGTTTCTAGAGCGTAGGGGTCTTGACGCAAAGTAGAAACCAAAACTTGAACACCATTTTTTACGGCTTCAATTGGTTCCCCACTCATCGAGCCTGATGTATCTAGCAGTAAATAAACGGGTAATCTTCTCATTTAGCGTAGTTATTAAGTATTGTTTGTATTGTTTCTAGGAATATTTTATCATCGGTTGGGTCACCAATTGCATCAAATTTCCAATCATTATTTCTTTTATATAACTTCCCCATAATCATTGCTCTCTTATTTCTAAAGGTATTATCAGTTGTTATATCAAAACTTGAATGAACTTTATCGACCTTGCTAGAAGTCCCTTCGTACATCCTAATTTTAGAATAAGGGATTTGTGAAAAATCGAAACTTTGGCCCTCGTTTAAATATATATTTATAAAAAAGAAAATCTTCTCTACAGAAGGATTGACCTTCAATAAATCAACACTAATAATTTCATTGTCGAGGCCGTCATCACCACCTGTATCTCCTTGCCTATCATCACCTGAGTGTCTTAAAGCATTGTCATTAGTTGCTAATTTTCCAAGAGGGAGATTGTTTCTTTGTAAAAACCCATTGTATGCAGGAGAATAAATGTAATCAACCATCCCACCATTACTATCAGTTAATACACAACTTAAGTCCAAATCCACATCTTCAATAACTTTTTTGCTTCCGAACAAACTCTTTTTTACTGTTTCGATTGCACCCCAGTTAACACCTACACAAAAATTAGTTAAGGTTTCACCCGATTCTTTTCGCAGGTCTATCTTTTGACCTTTGGTTAATGTAATTGCCATATTAGTTTTGTTTTAATTTATTATTTAATTATATTTTGATAAAAAGTCTTCTAGCCCACCTTTCATACCTATACCAACAGCCTCAAACTTCCATTCGTTATTTTTCTTGTATATTCTTCCAAATTCTACCGCTGTTTCAATTGAAAAATCTTCTTCTAATTCATAATTTAAGATGTCAAGATTAGTATTTGGATCAAATATTCTAACGAATGAGTTTCTCACCTGTCCAAAATTTTGCTTCCTGTTTTCGGCGTCATGTATCGTTACAACTATAGATATTTCTGATGCATTAGTATCAATTTTGGATAAATCCACTTTCACTTGCTCATCATCTCCATCTCCTTGTCCTGTTAGATTATCCCCTGTATGTTCAATTGAATTATCAGGGGTT
Organism: Chitinophagaceae bacterium; assembly: GCA_043750035.1. GTDB lineage: Bacteria > Bacteroidota > Bacteroidia > UKL13-3 > UKL13-3 > CANJUD01. Next base: position 13,019 of record JAYVCI010000242.1, on the reverse strand, counting down.
TTCAAATTATTATAGAAAACAAAGTGCTGCTCTGAAAGTAATTTTTTATTTTCACCCAATACAAAGATTGAAGCATCCAAATCAAAATCAACCCCTGTGTCTGAGCTGTTGGTGTCCCACCCTAGCCCGATGGTGAATTGCGGTGCATTGAGTATTTCTCTTTGCCCTTTTTGTAAATTAATTGCCATGTTGTTTATTTTTATTTAATTATTTGCCCTTTGAAATATTTTGAAACAAAAAAAGATAAATCTTCTTTGTAGCCAATGCCTGATGCTTCAAATTTCCACTTGCCGTCTTTTCTATACAGGCGGCCAAATTCAACTGCCGTTTCGATTGAAAAGTCTTCTCCTAATTCATATTTCGCAATTTCATGTCCATTGGAATCATCAACAATTCGTATGTATGAATCTCGTACTTGTCCGTAATTTTGTTTCCGTTCAGTCGCTTCATGTATTGTCACAACGAATAAAATCTCTTGAACATTGTTATCCACCTTTGATAAATCCACCTGAATTGTTTCATCATCGCCATCTGCACTATTCCCACCTGTTGGATCGTCACCGGTATGATGCAATGCCTTGTCTGGAGAATCAATATTTCCATAAAAAACAAAATACTCTTCAGCTGGAATTACTCTGTTTCCATCAATCATAAATGCTGATGCGTCCAAATCAAAATCATTTCCTGTGCCTTCGTTTGGTTTCCATCCAAGACCTACACTCATTTTGGTAAGACCAATGTCGATTTTTTGTCCTTTTTGTAAATTGATTGCCATATTGATTTTTGTTTTGAGGGGTCAAAGATAAAGTTTTTGGTTAAAGTTTTGATATTCTAAATTTTTTTTGAACCATAACCTTTTTTTGATTATCTCACTAATCATTTAGTAGTTCAAAATCTCGGATATCTCCTCCTCGCACTTTTGCATCTGCCCGAATTAAGGAAATTGCATCTTCTAAGTTAGATGCTTTTCCAATATCAACCCACGTTGTCGCCTTCCGATAGCTTCCCGATAGCTATCGGGAGGAACTACAAGATAAATCTTGCATTGCAAGTATTCTATAAGAAGTTTAATTTTGCTTAATACTTCTTAATCTTAGTGGTTCAAACGATTGCAAAATCCCCCTTATCTTTGTCCAAAAATCCTACTAACAAAAGTGCCAAACCCTGAATCCTATTTAGCTACTATTATTATATAGTATATGGATTTACCATTTCAAGTCCTGCTACTTTTTTGAAGTCAGTAGTATTGCGAGTTACAAGTATTAGATTATATACAATAGCCGTTGCAGCAATAATGGCATCGGGAAGTTTTATACTGTTGGCTTTACGAATCTCAATAGCTTTCAAAATAATCGGCTCATCGAGGTTATGAATGGGGGATTCATTAATAAATTGGCGTAAAATTTTTATTTGTTGTTCATTTGCTTTGGGCCATGATAACAGTTCCATCCTAGCAATAACTGATATTTGAACTGGGGTGTTGTCAATCAGATTTCCACCTGGTGCTGGCAATTTATCGTCATGATAATCAATCGCAGTATTTGAATCAATTAAATATCCTTGTCCCATTCTGTGCGAACATCACTTAAGTATTGATGAAAATCTTTATGTTGTTCATTGCTCAAGTGCAATTTACCACGCAAGCTAGAAGTACTTTTTGTAGGAGCTGTTTCTGCCGCAACTTCATCGGTAGTGTAGACTAAAACCTCTACCTGTTTGCCTACATAATCTTTTGGTATAGACAAGTGGAGTTCGGTATTTTGAGGTGTAACAACTGTGCGTATCATAATTAAGTCTTTCTTATAGTGCAAATATAGATTATAAAAACACTAAAAAAAATGTATAATCTAAAACATAGATACCATCCATATTTGTCATTCCCAAATCCCCCCTATCTTTGTCCAAAATACCACTCTATAAAAAAGTGCCGAACCCCGAATCACCTTCCGATAGCTATCGGGACCCAAACACCAAAACCTACTTCGCTTCCGATTTTCATTTCGGGGTGCCTGATTATGAAAGTAGTTTGCAGCGTGAGCGTAAGCTGGTGGCCTGGCTTGAGGAGATTTCTGTTGATGCCAATGAATTATATCTGGTGGGTGATTTGTTCGATTTTTGGTTTGAGTACAAACATGCCATCCCAAAGTATTATACAAGGTTTTTAGGTCAGCTTGCCCGGATGAGCGATGCCGGGATAAAAATCTATATATTCAGCGGCAACCACGATGTGTGGATGCGGGATTATTTTAGCAAGGAGTTTAATATAGAAGTGCATCATGGGCCACTTATTAAAACTATTGGAAATAAAAAATTCTATATAGCCCATGGTGATGGATTGGGCCCGGATGATCATGGATATAAGTTTATCAAAAAACTGTTTCGCAATCCTTTTTGTCAATGGCTTTTCAGGCAGTTGCATCCTGATATGGGAATCCGCCTGGCCAACTACTTTAGCCGCAGCAGCCGCAGTGTTAATGCTGATAGGGACAAAGTTTTTTATGGTGAGGACAAGGAATGGTTAATTATATATTCGAAAGAAATATTACAACATACCCATTATGATTATTTTATATATGGGCACCGCCATTATCCGCTGCAATTGGATTTGGGCAATGGTGCAACCTATATAAACCTGGGAGATTGGATTACGCATTTCACGTATGCGGTTTTTGATGGGGAGAAGGCCTCTATCTCTTATCTTTCTCTGAGGGAGAAAGGCGGCACTGGTGAGGGAAATCAAAATTGATGCGATAATATTTTGTTTGATGGATGCATTATGGCAATCAATTATTGGGTGGGCAGTGTTATTTACTTGCTATCAAAAATCCTCACAAATTCTATGAGTATATTGTCGTTAGCGTACCCACGCAACCGATTGGTATGTATGCGGTTGTTGCCTTTGGCGGTTGATATAAAACTTGCTTCTGTTGAAACTTGGATTGACCAATCCTTGCTCAGATTATATCCAAAAGATAAAACCCAAGCTGCCTCCAATCTTTTAAAAGTGTTTCGTGCATCATATTTTGTATAGGGCGTAAACTCAATATTTCCTCCCACAAGAATTCCCGCAACTGGGCCAGTACTTGCAAAAAATTTATTCTTATATACGTAAGTATATATTATAGGAATATCAATATAATGTAGGCTGGCTCTTTCCCATTGTCCATTCCCACCAATAGGCTGGCCTTGGTCGCCATATATTTTTTTGCTGCCCTTGTTCACATATTTCATTCCCACACACCAAAACATATCTTTTTTAATTGGGAATTGGGTTGCCACACCAGCCGTTAATCCATTTTTGCGGTAGCCGCTCATTCCATCATTGTCTATTTGCGATAAACTAATGCCCAGGCTGGTTTTAAATTTTGCTTGTTGGGAATATATATTATTGGGTATTATATATAATAGTAGGAATAGTGTATAACACACAAGGCTATCGCACAGCCTCACCCCCTCCCGAATAAGATTCGGAACCTGCCTGGAGGAGAGGGGAGTCGAGCACTTTAATATTTTGTGTAACATATTCATCATTTAGATTTCACATCCGCCGGGGCGGACTGTTCTAGCTAACAATCCAGATAGCTATCGGGATGTCAAATCAGCACTATTTAATCAGGCGTTAGCCATTTATCATTGTACTATATAGATTTGACAACTTCTGTTCTTGCTACCTAGCAATCCCGATAGCTATCGGGATGCCAAAATCAGTACTATTTATCAGGTGTCAGCTATTTATCATTCATCATTTGTTCTGTATTTGTCTTTATGCTTTCTACCTTATACCATATACCAATTTCCCCCTTATATAATTTCCAATCACTTTTGCATTTCTGCATTGTTTAAAAGTGGCATTCATTAGGTCGGTGTCGAGGATGATGAAATCGGCTTGCTTGTTGGGCTCTAGGCTGCCTGTGTATCTTTCGCCATTTACACTATATGCTGCCCATATTGTCATTCCTCTTAGTGCTTCTTCTTTGCTCAGTGCATTCTCCATTTGGAAACCTCCTTTGGGGAATTCGTTGCTGTCCATTCGCCACACTGCGGAGGTAAATGTATATAATGGATTCACATCTTCAACCGGGAAATCGGTACCGAGTGCAATTACGCCCGCTGCTTTTAATAAATCTTTATAAGCGTAAGCAGTTTTTATCCGCTGCTTGCCCAATCGTTCTTCGGCCCAATACATATCGCTTGTAGCATGTGTTGGTTGCACAGAGGGAATGATACCATATTTTTTAAATTTGGGTAAATCATTTGTATCAATTATCTGGGCATGTTCAATCCGCCATTTATATATATTTCTTTTTAAAATAGGTTTCAGTTCTTCAATAAGCCTAAAATAAATACGGGTGGCTGAATCGCCTATGCAGTGGGCATTGAGGGGGTATCCGTTTTCAGCACACCAAAGGAATATTTTTTGAAGTTCTTTGTATTTCGTCAATGCCAGACCATACGATTTTGGTTTGTCAGTATAGGGTCTTAATAATAATGCTCCACGAGAACCTAAAGCACCATCAATATATATTTTTACACCATCTAAATGTAGTTTATCATAGTTTAAGGGATGCTCGATATTTGCGTTGTGCGATTCAATAAAATCATTGTTAAACATTGGCATTGCATATACCGTTATATCCCTTAAAGATTTGGATATTTTATATATGGTATCCATCTCCAATCCTGCATCCACCACACTGGTCAACCCCACAGCGATACACTTTTTCTCTGCTTGTTCTACAGCAAGTTTAATTTGTATATCGCTCATTTTCGGGATTACTTTCATCACCAAATCTACGGCGTTGTCTATAAGAACTCCTGTAGGTTTTCCGTCTTTAAATATAATTTCGCCACCTGATATTTTTGTTCCTTTTTTAATTCCGGCAATTGCCAGGGCTTTGTTATTAACCAATGCCGCATGGCCATCAATGCGTTTTAAAACTACTGGAATATCGGGGAAAAGTATATTTAATTGTTCGTTGGTAGGGTATTCTTTTTTAGGCCAATCGTTTTGGTCCCAGCCCCGTCCCATCAGGTAATTTCCTTTGTTTGTATTATAATACTTTTTGCAGCGATCCAATACTTCTTCATAAGTTTTTGTGCCCACCAAATCTATTATTTGCATACTTACGCCCAACCCGAAAAAATGGCAGTGTGCATCAATAAAACCAGGATATATATATTTACCTTTTACATTAACTAATATAGCACTTGGGTATTTTGTTTTTAGATTTTCAAATTTTCCAGTTGCAAGAATTTTATTTTTCTTCTCATTCAAATTATATTCTAAAACTGCCATCGCATCGCACTTGGTAAACTGACTATCTACAGTATATATCGTGGCATTATGATATATAGTTATTGTGGAATCTGATTGGGAGAAAGAGGGGAGGGTGTATAATGATAATAAAAAGAGAAATATAAATTTCGGGATTTCCCTGAAAAAATGTCGCCCTTCGATTAGACTCAGGGTGACATTTTTTTTGGCCGTCATTGCGAGGAGGCTTCCGACGTGGCAATCCCATGGAGTGTGTGCTCGGGAATTTCTATTTCGCCGAGCATACGCACTGGGGGATTGCTTCGTCGCCCTGCACACAAGGCAACGCATTGCTCCTCGCAATGACGATGATAAATTATATAATATTATATTATTCATCAATGCTAAAAAAACTAAAGGCTGAATCGCCATAGTTGCGGGTTTCAGTATAATGTTTGAGGTTTTTAAAAGTGAGGTTTTTGTGGTGTTCCCATATCAGCACCCCGTTCTTTTTTAACAATTTATTTTCAAATATCAGGCCGATTATATCTTCTTGGTTAGCCATATCATAAGGTGGATCGGCAAATATAATAGTATATTGAGCTGGGCAATCCTTTATAAAGAGCAGTACATCTTCGGTAACTGTATGTATTTGGTCGAGGCCCATTTTTTTAGCCTCAGCATATATATACTTGCAGCACTTGGAGTGTTTGTCAACACATACTATTTCGGTTGCACCACGGCTGGCAAATTCAAAAGCTATATTGCCCGTTCCGCTATACAAATCTAGTACAGTTAGCTCATCTATATAATATTTGTTTTCGAGTATATTGAACAAACTTTCTTTGGCCCTGTCAGTGGTGGGTCTAACAGGTAATCCTATGGGGAGCCTGAGTACATGGCCACGATATTTGCCACTTATGATTCGCACAAGGGAAGGGATAAAAGTGGGAAATACAAATGTTCGGGCAATTGGTCAAAAGCTTTGTCAAATGCAAAGTTGGCCGGGTGCTCACCAAGTTCGGTGAACATGATATAGGTGTTCAACAAATCTTTTAATTCATAGAAACGGTTGATGGAGCCATATAGTTTTAGCGGCTGCGTTTTGGGCGACAATTCAAAATGTTCGTAGCTGGCCAATATATAATATAATATATCTTCGATGGTTTCATACTCGAACGAGTTGCAAAAAATGAGTTTGTTGTTTTTGGTAATCACGATATGAAAAAAATCGGGATTGATATGGGCAGTAAATGCAGTTTCATCACTACTGTTTACCATTAAGCCCGATAGCAGGGCTGTTGCATAATGTGTAATTTTTGCTTGCGGAAAATATTGGGTGATGATTTCCTTGAGCAGGTTCGATATTTTGAAAACATTCAACATTCCACTGGTTTTGAGGTGGTCGGTGTATAATGTTTCCTCGCTTGCATTATAGGGGGTGGTAAATGAAAAAATCTCTTTGGCCTTGTTGCGGTCAAATAAGCTCTCAGGAAACAATGCCGCTTGGTTGTTTTCAATAATAATGCGAGAGCTCCTATAAGTTCGGGTGAATTCGTGGTTTACAATCTCACGCAAATCATCGGGGTTAGAGAGCGGGAAAGATTTCAAAGCAATAAATGATGAATACTTGGGGTCGTACAGTGCATAGGCCATTTCGCGGTCGGCCAATTTTATATATAAGTCCAGCAGGTGGCTTATATCATCGTTATAGTTTGCTGCCTGTATTTCGTATGCGGTCATATAATGTTGCAAACCTAATCAAAAAACAAGTGCAAAAAAAGTGCGACTTTGTGGGGCCGCAATCTTTTTATATACAATTGGTGGATTAGCCTTGGTTAATATCTTCGTCGGGTGTGGGAGGGGCGTTATATTCAGGCCTCTGGTACTCATCAAAATTATAGTCGGGCATCAGTTCGTTTTTTACATACGAAACAGTTTCTTGCAGGCCATCCATAAATTTGTTAAAGTCTTCTTTGTATAAAAACACTTTGGTTTTCATAAACCCACCGTCAAAGTTTTTTTTGCTTTCGGTAATGTTTATATAATAATCATTGCCCTTGGTAGTTTTCACATCGAAGAAATAAGTCCTTTTGCCAGCTTTTACCTTTCTCGAAAATACAATGTTCCTTTCTTGGTTATAATCATCCATACTATTTCAATAGTTTTTTGTGCTGACAAATGTATGCTTAGTATAGTACTATGCAATAAATGTTTATTTTTATAATTTCAGATGTTAAGATATAGCATTGTTTTTCAGCTATTTATTTTTTTCGAAAAAGTGTCATAAAATTTCCATCCCCCTTAAATTTCTTGGTTTTTGAAATCCAAACTTCAATAAAACATGAAGAAGCAATGCCAATAATACCACCTACCACCACATCAATGGGGAAATGCTGTGCCAGGTATATCCGTGACCAACCCGTTAAGCAGGCTAGCAATAGCAGGCCAATAGTTATATAGGTTTTATTGAAGTAAAAAGCCAGCGATAGGCACCACAAAAAAGCCCCGGCAGTGTGCCCCGATGGGAATGAATAACTGGAATGCAGATCGGTATTTTCCACCATATAAATTGCTGATAAGTCATTTGCATAAACACCGGCGGGCCTAGCAACATCGGCAAACATAAATTCTTTTAAACTCTGCACGATGATAAATGCAAGTATGCCTGAAAGTGCCAAGCCCAGTGCCTTTTTATAACTTGCAAAGGCTATAATGATAATGATGGGAAAAATCACAACCCATTCGCCCATCATGGTTACATAGGGCATTATTATATCGAAAAATGCGGAGTGGAAACTATTGTTTATATATAAAAATGCAGTGTGGTTGCCATACATATATATATATATTGTTAAAACAACTATAGGTATAAAAAAAAGAAAGAGAGTAGGGTAGAAGGTAGGTTTTACGCTGCTTTTCGGCTTATCCATTTATTAATGATATTATATAACCCATCGTTGCTGAAAGGTTTGGATATGTAATCGTTCATTCCTGTTTCCAATGCTTTTATTTTGGTAGCTTCATAAGCATCGGCTGATATGGCAATGATGGGTATTTGGGGGGTTTTATAACTTTGGCTTTGCCTTATTTTCCGGGTGGCTTCATAGCCATCCATAATAGGCATTTGCAGATCCATCAGCACTGCGTCGTATTCTTTTTGCTCCATATATTTAAGGCATTCCACCCCATTGGATGCAACCTCGAAAGTAGCGTTCCATTTTTTCAAAATCTCTTTCATCAAAATCTGGTTAATCAGGTTGTCTTCTACCACCAAGAAATGTTTGCCGGCAAAACTTTTGTTGTTTGTACTGGTATTAGCCATCACGGGACTCATCTTCACGGGCGATTGAACAAACTGGGCCACATTCATATAATTTTCCGAAATCTCGAAAGGCAGTTCCACATAGAAAGTAGTGCCACGGTCAACCTCACTTTCGAGCCATATACGGCCTTTCATCAGTTCTACCAATTTGTTGGTGATAGAGAGGCCCAAACCTGTGCCACCATATTGGCGGTTGTGTTCGTCTTTTATCTGGCGGAAACTTTCGAATATGATATTATACTTTTCACGAGGGATACCAATACCGGTATCTACCACTTCTATATGTAATATTAGTTTTGAGTTTTGTAAGTCGAGCGACTTGGCTGTAAGCTTCACCTCTACTGAACCACTTTCGGTAAACTTGAGGGCATTGTCAACCAAGTTAATCAGTATTTGATTAAGCCTTACAGGATCGCCTTGCAGCATGAGGGGCAAACGCGTATCTACAGATTTGTTGAGCTGTATTTTTTTGGCGTTGGCTTTTACACTGGCCACACGCAGCACTTGCTGTAATAAATCATTGAGGTTGAACTCAGATGTTTGCAGGCTAAGTTTTCCAGCATCAATTTTAGAAATATCCAATATATCATTGATAATTTCTAACAAGTTGTCGGCTGATAGTTGTATGGAGCGAAGGTTATCTGCTTGCACTTCTTCAAGTTCTTTTTCCTGCAAAAGCAATTCGGTAAGACCAATGATGGCATTCATGGGCGTACGGATTTCGTGGCTCATATTGCTCAGGAACTGGCTCTTGGCCCTGTCTGCAGATTCAGCCGCATCTTTTGCTTCTATCAATTGCGACTCATTGCGTTTTAAGTTATCTCTCATCGATATCAGTGCAGTTCCCAAGTCGTCTCGTGGCCCGATGGGTCTGAAAGGCTCATCGTAATTGCGGGTTCCAATTGAATTGGCAAATTGTGTCTTTTGTTTCAGTGATTCTGTGAGCATATCAACCGATTGTATCATTTTACCAATTTCATTTTGGCTTACCCTTAAGTCTGATTTGGCCAATTCTCCCCGGCTCACACGGTTAATTACATTACGAAGTTGCACTACAGGTTTGGTAATTAGGTTGCCCATATATATAGATATGATCACTCCCAAAATACTGAACAAAATGGACAGGCCAATAATGCTGTACCTTAAATTGTCTGCAGTTTGCGACAGTATCAATTGACTTTCGGCAAATTCTTTCGATTTCAACTTTTTAATCTTATCTACTCGTGTGGACAATGCGTCCGATTGTTCAATTACATCGCTCAACAAATAATTACTTTCGGCTTTTGCCTGGGCCACTTCATACGATTTAAAGTCGGGCAGGTAGGCCATTATTTCTTTTTCCCAACCTAAAATAACCTCAAATAATACAAATGCAGAGTCCATTTCTTTTACTGAATGTTCTTGGTCTTCCCATTTGGCCATTAATTTTTTGATGCTTTCTTTTATCTGTCGGTACTCAGTTTGGTGCAGTTTTTTTAATGCCAATTTATCATAATCATTTGGCTGCGATAGAACCCAAGTAATGGTGAGCATCCGCGATTTCACCACCATATTGTCAAAGTCGTTTACCGCCTCAAGCGATGGTGCAACTACCGTAGATATCTTTTCAGATATATTGGTATTTGCTTTCAGTGCAAAAAAGCTGACGATGGCATACAACATCAGCAGGAATACCAGGATAAAGAACCCTGTGAATATCTGGCCGTTAAGTCCAAATCTTAGTTTTGCCATTTTTGTAATTTATTAAAAAATAATGGGATTAGAGTAGTTAACTGATTGGTGGTCGTTGTCGTAGAAACTTAGCTTGAATATAATTTTGAGGAACAATTCTCGTCCACCACCTGGCACAGGGTTATTAAAGCCCGATGGGGCACTGATATTACTATATGCCTGGAAGTATTTAAAATTGTGGTTAAGTATATTATATATTCCTGTTTGTACTTCTATGGATCCCTTGGTGGGCGTATAGTTCATGGTTAAGTCAAGCATAAGCAAAGGATTTTGTTCCGTAAGTTTGCCCGATCTAATCCCAGATATTTTACTATAATACTGGCCGGTTATATTTAACCAATAATGGTTTGCCAAATTATATTGTATTGATGCATATAATTTATGTGATGCAAAACCCAGCAAACCTGAGTTGCCTGATTCAATTGAATATTGGTTTGAATCTTTATTTAGTTTTTGAAAATAAGTATAATATGTTTTCAGATTCAATCCGTCCATCAGCTTCCAGTTAAATTCAAGTTCGATGCCTTGCGAACCAGCCGAGCTAATATTGGCAAAAGAGTCAGTATAGTTTTTTGTTTGAATAAATGAAATCATATTGGTGGCTTTGTTCATAAACAAGTTTGCCGCTATATTGCAATTTGATTTGAATATATAATTTACCCTGAACTGGGCGGATTGTATTTGTTCTTGTTTCAAATTAGGAACAAGATAATTGCCATAATTATTTGGGTTAATTCCATAACGTCCGGCAAATGCGTTTATCTGGAAATTCTTATAATAATACTCTATACCAATTTTGGGAGATATATTTATTTTTTGACCTGATTGCACATCGGCCTTAATTCCAGTTTTCACCAGCAAACGGTTGATATGAATACGGCTCAGGTTTTTTTGGAAAACATTCTGTGCATAGAAAGAGGTCGAGCTATAGGGGTCGAGTTTGAGTTTGTGGTGAATCAATGTATTCTGTTCCCAATTATAATCCACACCAAAGTATGATAATGATTTTATCTTATTGTCCTCGTAGGTATGCTTCAACATCAAACGGGCTTGTGCTTTGGCTTGCCTAATATCGTTCTCGTTCGATACCAATGGGTTTTGCACAATCCAGTTCATGGGCAACTGCTGCGATACGTTTAATACTGGCAGAATGGCCAAATCGGTTTTCTTTATTTTGAACTCATTGCTAATCTGCAAATTTTGAATCAAGTTTTTTACGGTAGATTTTCTAATGGTAGCTTGGCTATTGTAATTGTTGAGCAAATATTTAATATCCCATTTGTTAAGCTTTAGTTTGGCAAACAAGAACAAATCACTTAGGTTACATTGGTTTTCCCAGTTTGTTCCATTTATATTGCCCACATTGGATATTTTGCCATTATTATAACTTCCTATTACGCTCCAATATTTATTCTTTCCTAAATTATCACCCATTACTAATGAAATACCACGGCGTGCAAAAGTGGAATCGTAGCTGCCATTGTTTACTGCTATTCTTGCTCCCTCCATTTTGTCGCCGCTGCGGGTAATAATGTTTATGGTAGTTAGCGTGTTTGCCCCAAGGAATTGGATGGAGCCTGCACCTTTCACAATCTGTATTTTCTCAATCATATCAATGGGGATGCGTTGGGCAATAGCAAACCCGCCCTGCAAGCCATCGTTCATCGCTACATTGTCAATTAGTATAGTTGTTTTGTTTTGTTGGGCCCACATCCCTTGGTAGCCAATGCCTATCATCCCGTTCATGTTTTGTGCAAACTCATATCCGGGTATCATACGCATTACGTCCATCAGGTCGCGGGCACCGCGGTTGGTGAACTCTTCTTTACTAATTTCAGTAAGATTACCGGGCGATTCTTCAAACCTCACCACTACTTTTTTGAACACAGATTCTTTGAGCAAGCTATATATATCAATCTCATCCAGGTCTTTAAACTCGTTGGTATCTATCTGGGCTTGTGCATGCCCAATGCCCAGTATTAGCAAGAAGAAGAGTAGTTTGTAAAGTTTATTCATTTCTTAGTGCAATGTTTTTCAATTCGCTTGATACCGACATTTTTTTTCCAGTGGCACCGGTCGAATTTAGTTCAAAATTAAGGTTATTATCATTAATAACAAAGTTTATATCAGAACCCTGTCTGATGGAACCTGTTCTTTCTGTTATAATTAATACGGGTTTATTTCCAGTTTTAAGCACAAAGCCAGGCAATGCTGCGTTTCGCCCCCTGCCAACAAATAGGATGTGGCAGTTGGAGGGATCATCCGTATTTTTAATTCGTAACACTACTAGTTTTTGTCCTTTAATTTTTTTCAATTGTGCTATTCTATCCATGGCGGCATACACATCTTCGTTTCCTGCAATGCCCACCACAAAATTTCCTGTTCGTCGGTCTTCGGGCCATTCGATATATTTGGTAAAGTGGTAGATAAACTTGGCGTGCAGGGTGTAATCGATCTCTTGCTGGGCTACCGCCTCGAACACGGGAAACATGGCCATAGTGGTTACCGCCATCAACAATGTCCATAGTTTTAATTTGTAAAATTTATGCAAGCCCCAAGTAGTAAAATGCCCGAGACAAAAGTAGGGAAGAAAAATGAAAAATGAGTTGTGTGTCCACTCCTAGAAAAACTTGACACATTTTGAACAAAAAAGAAAAATCAAAATGGGTAAAACAATTGACGAAAAAGGCTACACCATTAAGGTGTCAG
>JAYVCI010000241.1:0-10386 GCA_043750035.1 Chitinophagaceae bacterium | reverse complement strand
AGTGAACCTCCATCGTACCATTTATAATTGCTACAATTAGCTACCAAGGCAGTAGTAAGGGTAATGTTTTGATTTTGACACAATGCACTAGCACCAGTAGGTGTAATAGGTGTTGCTGGCAAAGGATTAATTGTAATGGTTTTTGTTTTTATATTAGTGCAACCAGTACTTGATATTATAGTTAAGATACAAGTTTTTGTCCCTGCTGTAGTATAAGTATGCGTGGGGTTTTGAGAATTGGAAGTTCCCCCGTCGCCAAAATCCCAGCTCCAATTTGTAATGCTACCACTTGATACTGTTGAAGCATCGGTAAATGATATAGAACTGTTCATACAGGCAGAAGATGCATTACTGTAATCGGCAGTTGCAGTATTATAAGTAAGGCTAAGTGCCACCCGAGAAGATGCGGCTGACTCACACCCAGTTGCAGCATCTACAGTTGAAACATATACGATTGTGTTTGCTGTAATATCAATTGTTGCATATTGACCGATACCGAAACAGCTTTGGTAAGTTGTATTGTCAGTATACCATTTTATGTTCATGGCGTTGCTCGATAAATAATAGGTATTACAATTCACACTTGAAATTGAGGTTGTAATACCTGCTGTTCCACTGCTATTAGTTTGGTAGGAAAGGTAGCCATCTATCTGGTCGGGCAGGGTTAATACAGATGGGTGAGGAACACTAAACGTACCTATAGTGGTAGTAAAAGAAGAGTTGAAGTTATTATTGGATATTGAGAAACCGCTGGTAATAGTATTAGTTGAAAAATTTATATAGCCCAGCCCGATCGCAGAACGTAAATATATTTTGCCATCTCTTGCACGCTCTATTTGACTACTGGCGTATGCTTGAGAACTGCTTATAAAATTTGGAGCAGTATTTAAGTTCCAATCCCAGTACATAACATATTCGTTTCCTATTACTGCCTTGGGTTGGTTATAACATACACACAGTTTATTGTCTGATGTAAATTCTAAGCCACAGGCAATAGCTAAAGCCTGATTTGAATAAGTTCTCACTAGAGTGCCCGATGGAACACTATATACCATTACGTTTGAGCCATTGGCTAAAGCAACATACTGCCCATCATCCGAAAGCTCCATTTCGCAAGTCCCGGTCATACTACTTAGTGTTGCAACAAGGGTTCTGGTAAGAGTGCCAGAGCTTGTATTAACGGTGATTCCATATAACTGGGGTGTATAAGTAGGAGGCCCCACAGGAGGTGTATATTGGTCTATAATAATACTATAAGCTTTGTAGGTGCTACCATTTGATTTAGAAATGGCTATCCCTCCAGCCCAGGCATAGTCATGAGTAGGATTGATTGTTGAAGTTGGCGAAAGCGATAGAGATGACGTTACACTTTTAGTCGACATATCCCAAATATATAAAACACCTCCAACTATAATGTGAAAGCGATTGCAATTATCATTAACAGGCATTATAGCAATTTCTTCACCTCCTGTGGCTATAGTTGCTAGCTGCAGTCCTACAGCATCATATATATACGAGTTTGTTTTACTTGTTGATATAACATAAAACAACAAGTCTCCCACTTCGCTATATTTGGCATTCATACCTAAATAGCTAGCGTTACCCGTACTCCATATATTAGAACCTAACGAGATACCCGATGTAGCCATTACCAAATTGTTTGAAGTGGTATTTGGCCTAAACAAAGCCCAATTAGGCAACTGCGTAATTTGCGAATAAGATACAAACGTAGATAAACCCATAAGCAAAACAAAGGTAATTGTTTTTAGGTTAAAATTGTTAGAAGTTGTTTTGGCACAACTTCTAAAAGCCCCAATAGTAGCCAACCCAGTTAGCCGCAATTGATTGTGAATGTTTTTTTTCATGATTTGTTTTTAAATTAAATTAAGAATTAGCACCATTCATCACTATGAATGGCAAAGCAGCCCATTTAAAGTTTTTTGAGCCATAACTTTGCCTGTCTTTTCATCCTTGCTTGCTTATAGCTTTTATCGGTGGGGCAGATAGTTTAGAAGCTTCTTTGGCCCATGCGGATAATATGTTTGGATGAACGAGGCGAACAATGGGCAGCCTTTCGGGGCTGCTTTTTTTGGATTTGGGTGATTATATATACTGTTTCATTGGCATTGAAATTAGCTTAACTTATCGGGGTCAAAGGAAAGGATAAAAAATGTAAATACTACTAGGAAATCACCTGATTTTTACCTAGGAAATCTCCTAGGGTGTACCTAGGAAATTTCCTAGGTGGTTTTATTATTGTTATTCCATTACTGTATCGGCTTTGCTTCCGATAGCTTCCCTCCCAATATCTATCGGGACTATTTTGTAGTAAGAATTGGTATTACTCACCACACCCAAAAACGCACGAATTTATTTTCGCTTAATTGCCCCAAATTCAATATATTTGCATCGCTTAAAATTAATCACAACTTCATGGCATTCAAAAAAATACTTACAATTGTCTTTGTAATCCTTACGGGTACTAAGTTTACCTATTCGCAAACCCAAACAATTCAACAAAAACTTGAACCTGTTGCTGAAAAGCTCATGTTCAAATCCGACCCGACAGCTATCGGGTCACAAATTCCCAGTTTTGTGGTGTTTAAGCCTGAACATCAGCCAGTTTTTAAAACAGATTTTGAAAGTTGGTTTAAAGAACAAATGGGGGAGGATGGAACTTTTGGGCTAAAATTGCTCACGCAGGAAACTGACCAAATTGGTTATACCCATTATCGTTATCAGCAATTATATAATAATTTTCCAGTTGAAAATACCATGTATTTGGTACATGTAAAAGAGGGCAAAATAGTTTCCATGAACGGGCTTTTATACCACCATTTTAATACCATTTCCAAACAAAATATTACCGAAGCTGAAGCATTGAAAAAGGCACTGGCTTATATCAATGCTACAACATATATGTGGGAAGATAAAGTAAGTGAAATGCTCATAAAAAATCAAACCGGTAACATGTTGGCAACTTGGTATCCAAATGGTACATTGGTATATGTTGCCAATGATTATAAAACCGATGCCGCAAAATATAAACTGGCTTATAAATTTGACATATATGCCAGTGAACCTATGAGCCGCAAATATGTGTTTGTAGATGCCCAGAATGCAGAAGTGATAGCCAACCTCGATAGGATACATACCTCGGACACATTGGTAACTGCCAAAACTGCCATGAGTGGACAACAACAAATTTATACAGATTATTATGCTGCAAATAGTTTCAGGCTGAGGGAAAAAAAACGTGGCAATGGTATCGAAACTTATAATATGAAACAAGGCACAAGCTATGGAAGTGCAGTTGATTTTACTGATGCGGATACTACTTGGAATAATGCCAATAGCAATTATGATGAGTACGCAACCGATGCACATTTTGGAGCAGAAATGACTTATGATTATTTTAAAAAGATGTATAATAGAAATAGTTTAAATAATTCGGGTTTTAAACTGATAAGCTATATACATTATTCGAGCAATTATTCCAATGCATTTTGGAACGGTAGTTATATGACCTATGGCGATGGCAATGGTGGGTCAACTAAACCTTTGGTATCACTTGATATTGCAGGGCACGAAATTACACATGGCCTTACCTCTAACACGGCTAACTTAACCTATTCTTATGAAAGTGGTGCATTGAATGAATCGTTCAGCGATTGCTTGGGCAGTGCAGTAGAATGGTACGGCGATTCTAGTAAATTTGAGTGGGACCTTGCTACCAAAATTGGATGGGTAATTCGTTCTATGGGCAACCCAAAATCGAAGAGCGACCCGAATACTTATAAAGGACAATATTGGTACACTGGCTCAGCAGATAATGGGGGCGTGCATACCAATAGTGGGGTTCAAAATTTTTGGTTTTATTTGCTATCAACCGGCGATACAGGAACAAATGACAATGGCGACTATTATAGTGTCGACTCAATTGGTATATGGAAAGCTGGGGCAATAGCTTATCGCACCCTTACTTATTATCTGGGTACTTCGTCGCAGTATGCTGATGCACGCACTTATTCAATAAAAGCTGCTGAAGATTTGTTTGGTGCATGCTCTTATGAAGTATTTGCTGTGGCTGCGGCATGGCATGCGGTTGGAATTGGTTCCGAATTAAGCTATAATACTGCCGTAGTCTTACAACAAAATACACAAACTGTGGTGCCTGCAAGTACAAACAATGTAATACTTCGCTTATCCGTGATACCAGCTTGTAATACTGTTGATACTGTTTTTTCATTTGATTTTAATACCAATGGAACTACCAATGTTGCCGATATAAAAAATGCAAAAGTATGGTATACAGGTGTGAGTAATACCTTTGCAAGTACAACACAATTTGGGAGTACCAAAACATCCCCGTCTGGAAACTTTACCTTTAATGGTAGCCAGAAATTAACTAAGAATGCAGAGCATTATTTTTGGCTCACTTACGATTTAGATACGAGTGCAATATTGGGCGATACATTAGATGCCGAATGTACTTCTGCTACCGTCGATACCATTGTAATACCCGCCGTTACAGCACCTGCCGGGTTTAGAAAAATAAATAGCTGTGTTCCGCCTACTTCTATCTCTGCTTGCTCGTATATGTATATAAATAATGTTACGCTCGATTCTATTAACAATACTTCTGCATGCAGTTCCACTTCATATTCTGATTTTTCAAATTATAGCACCACAACCACCCAGGGCGATCAAGTAAATTATAGTATATCATTATATGGTTATAATATGTATGTATCTATTTGGGTTGATTTGAATAACAACCATGCTTTCGATTCAGCAGAGCTGCTGGTTAAAAACCAACTTTCATCAAACTATAAAGCTACTGGTACATTTACTATTCCTGCTAATACACCTATAGGCTCACACGCAGTAAGGGTTACGGCTGATTATTCTACTACCTATAATATTACAGCTTGCAGTCAATTATACTATGGAGAATCGGAAGATTATACAATAAAGGTAGATAGTCCCAAAGCGATGTATTATATATCATCGAATACCATACAAAATACAAACTCCGTTCAAAGAAATTCGTCAAACAATCAGGTAATAGCAGTTAAAGTTTTGATGGGTGGAAGTGGCAACCCCATACCTATACAATCATTCAATATCAATACCAGTGGCACCACAGATACTGCCGAAATTAAGAACGCTCGTGTGTGGTACACCGCAACAAATGCTACATTTGCCACCACTACACAATTTGGAAATACGATTACAAACCCGGGTAACAATTTTACAATAGCAGATTCTATTATATTGACAAAGGGAACAAATTATTTTTGGATTACGTATGATATTTCATCAAACGCAAAAAGAGGAAACTATATAGATGCGGGTTGCGATTCTTTAACTTTGGGAAATACTACTTATGTGCCCGATACTACAAATCCCAATGGAAACCGTAAGATTGAATATTGCATTCCACCTACTTCTATCTCTGCTTGCACCTATATGTATATAAGCAACGTGAAGCTCGATTCGATCAATAAAACTTCCACCTGTAGTAGTACCTCCTATTCCGATTTTACCAGTAACAGCACCACTACCTCGGTTAATAAATCAGTAAGCTATACCATATCTTCTTATCAATACGATCAATATATAAGTATATGGGTGGACTTTGATAATAATGGAGCTTTTGACTCTATAGAACAAGTAGTGAAAAATAAGCAAACAAGTAGTTTGAAAGCAACAGGTACATTTACCATACCCAGTTCTGCTACCCAAGGACAACACCAGGTGCGGGTGATGGCTGATTATAATTCTTTTCCTGCATCGTATGTATGTAGTCAATTAAATTATGGCGAAACAGAAGACTATACAATATATATATTACCTGCTGCACCTACTCCTGTTATTTCACCCAATACCAATGTGAATTTTTGTATAGGTGGAGGTCAACAATTTACTACTGGTTTCGATACCACCTATACTTACAAATGGTATAAGAACAGTACTACCTTACTTTCATCGGGCCAAGGTCATCCTTATGATTCATTATATTATAGTCCATCAGTAGCAGGGAATGATACCATTACCGTAAAAGTAACAGATGCATATAACCAAACTACTACCTCAAGTAAAGTGGTAGTTATAGTTTCAGCACCTCCTGTGGGCGGCACTGCCAGTGCATCTGCATCAACTATATGTAATGGCAATTTTGTGAATCTCTCTTTATCAGGCAGCACAGGTACCATATATTGGCAATATTATAATGGAAGCACTTGGACCAATGCTGGTTCATCAGCAAACCCATATAAAGCCTATCCAACATCAAATACAACTTATAGGGCCTTTATTATGTCAGGTGCTTGTGGCAATGATTCTTCCAATCAGATTTCAGTAAGTGTTGATGCTAAAAGCGTGGCAGGTTCTGTTTCTCCAAGCTCTCCCTCATTGTGTTTAGGCGACTCGGTTAATTTAAGTATTACGGGAAGTACAGGGAAATTAAATTGGCAGTATTATAATAATGGTAGCTGGCAAAATTCAGGCGATACCAGTACCAGTCTTTTTATCATTCCTACCGCAAGTATTATATATAGGGTATTGGCAACATCGGGCATTTGCGGTGCCGATTCCACAAAGAATATAGCTGTAACTGTTAGCCCAAAAGCAGCGGGTGGAACAGCGTCGCTTTCAGCAGCAACACTATGTGCTGGCGATTCGGTAAGCCTGTCATTGACAAATAGTGTGGGAAATATCGCATGGCAATATTATAACAACAATGTTTGGACAAATTTAGGTTCTTCAAAAAACCCTTATAAGATTTTACCATTAGCAACAAATATATATAGAGCCTATATTACTTCTGGAGCCTGTTCGCCCGATTCCTCTAATCAAGTTAGCTTAACTGTAAATCCCAAACCTGTTGCTGGAACCGTTTCAGTTTCCACAAACTTTATATGTAATGGCGATTCTGTAAACTTAGTTTTAGCAAAAAATACTGGAACTATTACTTGGCAATATAATACCGGTAGCACTTGGCAAAGTTTGGCATTATCAGCAAATAGTGTATATGTAAAACCAAATACAATAACCAACTATAGGGCAATGGTAACAGCGGGTTCATGCGGAAGCGATTCAACAAAAACAGCAACTATTATTGTTACCGCACTTCCGGTAGCGGGCAGTATATCTGCATCAAATACAATATTATGCCCAGGCGATACGGCACATCTTTCTATTTCGGGAAATACCGGTTATATTGTATGGCAATATTATGATGGAAGCACCTGGCTAAATGTGGGTTCATCGGCAAATAAAATAGCTGTATTGCCTAAATCAAGCACTATATATAGGGCCTTGGTGAGCAGTGGCAAATGCGGCACCGATACCACAAAAACCATAGCTGTAACAGTTAATCCCAAACCCATTGCTGGCACTGCTGTTGCCACAAGTGTTGCTATATGTTCTGGTGTTTCTACCAATATTTCACTTACAGGAAACACAGGCAATATTGATTGGCAATATTATAATGGAAGTTTGTGGGTAAATACCGCAGATACAACCAATACAATAATAGTATATCCCACTACAAAAACTGATTACCGAGCAGTGGTTACAACATTATGCGGAAAAATTAATTCTAATATAATTACCATAGCAGTATTCCCCGCAGCCGTTGCAACAATAGTTCCTGGTGGACCTAAAACCTATTGCAATGGAGATAGTATTATACTAACAGCAAATCAATCCGTATCATATATATGGAGCACAGGAGATACAACCCAAAAAACAACCATAAAACAAACAAGTACTCGCAGTGTTTCTATTATAGATATTAATGGCTGCAAAGCAAGTTCTGTTGTAAATACCTATACCTTTAACAACCCTGCCACCCCTACCCTGTCGCAAAATGGCGACACGCTTTTTGCTTTACCTGCCGGGGCTAAATCCTATACCTGGGAGTATAAAGGAAGTATTATAACCACCTCTACTGTAAATTATATATTGCCAGCCCAAAAAGGAATGTATGCCGTGCGGTTAATTGACAATGGTGGGTGCGTATCCTCTTTGTCTGTTACCTATAATTTCAATTTTGTGGGCATTACAAATATATATAATACAAATCCAACAATTAAAGTATGGCCCAACCCCAGTGATGGAATATATAATATAATAGCAAATGTAAATGCCAATTCACGAGTATCTCTAAAAGTTACAGATATGACAGGCAGATTGTTGCTGCAAGAAAATCATACTGCTACAAATGGAATATTGAATACTGCTATTGATTTAAGCAAGTTCTCGCATGGTATATATTTGTTGTATATTGATGGTGGAAATGGGATGAGCGTTCCTGTTAAGTTGGTGAGGGAGTAGGTTTCAGATTTATAAATTGGTAGTAAAGACTTCTTTAGATAAAATAATTTAGCACATACAACCATTTTGGCGAAATTTAACTCTAATAGAAAAATTGAGTGTTAATTAAAAAAAAAATTGAGTTATGAAATTAAAAATTAAATTATGTTTTGCTTTTTTTATCTTTATTAGTTGCGGCTTATCATATTCACAAACTAACAATATTAAGCAAAGGTTAGAGCCAATTTCTGTGCAATTGCTGTTTAAAGAATATTCGAATATCCCATCGTTTTTAAAATTTAAAGAAACAGCCCAACCTAATTTTGAAGGCTTCATGCCTTGGTTAAAAAACACCATGGGCCTCGGTGGTAGTTTTAGCCTTAAATTACTGACTCAAGAAAATGACCAACAGGGTTACACACATTACCGCTATCAACAATTATATAATGGTTTTCCTGTTGAAAATACAATGTATATAGTACATGTAAAGGTGGGCAAAGTGGTTTCTATAAATGGATTGTTGTTTGATAATTTTAATCCACCATACAATAAAACAAATAATGAGAGTGAAGCACTGAAGCAAGCATTGTTATATATGAATGCAAAAATGTATATGTGGAATGATCCACTGAATGAGCAACAAATTAAAGAACTGAATAATGATTTATATGCTACATGGTACCCCAAAGGAGAGCTGGTATATGTTGCGAATGATTACGAAATTGATACAAAAAAATATAAACTTGCTTACAAATTTGATATATATGCGACAGAGCCTTTAAATCACCAATATGTATATATAGATGCAACGAGGAACAATGTTATAGCACACCTTGACATGATTCATACTTCTGATACATTAGTTACTGCAAAAACTGGTTATAGTGGGACAAGAAGAATAGTTACGGACTATAGTAATGCCAATAGTTTTTACTTGCGGGAAAGTAATCGAGGAAAAGGGATTGATACTTGGGATATGAACACTAATACATATTTTTTTGATGGGGATACTACCTGGGATAATGCTAACAACAACAAGGATGAATACGCAACAGATGCACATTTTGGAGCAGAGAAAAGTTATGATTATTACAAGCAGTATTATAATAGAAACAGTATAGATGATTCAGGATTTAAACTAATAAGTAGGGTTCATTATGGAGGCAATTATGTGGGTGCGTTTTGGGATGGCAAGCGTATGAGTTTTGGAGATGGAAACGGATCATCGATTAAACCGATGGTTGCACTTGATATAGTAGGTCATGAAGTAACTCATGGGCTTACACAATACACCGCTCGGCTATTTTATTATAATGAAAGCGGGGCATTAAATGAATCCTTTAGCGACTGCTTAGGTACTGCCATAGAGTGGTATGCTGATTCGACAAGATTTGAATGGAATGAAGGTGAGAAAACTGGAAATATATTTCGCTCCATGAAAAATCCTAAAAGTAAAAATCATCCAGATACTTATAAAGGAAAAAATTGGTATGTAGGATTGGCAGATAATGGTGGAGTTCATACAAATAGTAGTGTACAAAACCATTGGTTCTATTTGTTATCAACTGGTGATACAGGTACGAACGATAATGGAGAATTTTTTAGTGTCGATTCAATTGGTATATGGAATGCTGGAGCAATAGCATATAGGACACTTGCGTACTATTTATTCTCGTCTGCACAATTTAATGATGCCAGAATATTTTCAATTCAAGCAACTGAAGATCTATTTGGAAGTTGTTCAAAGGAAATGCTTGCAGTTGCGGCAGCATGGCATGCTGTGGGAGTTGGTACAGAAATAACCAACAAAACTACTGTTGCCACATTACAAACTTCACAGAAAGAGGTTCAGCAAGGAAGTATTAATAATGAAGTGTTATGCATGAGAATAACTCCTTCTTGCAACTCGACCGACTCTACTATTACCTTTAATTTCAATACAAAAGGTACTACAAATTTATCGAATATACTAACTATTTCATAGCATAGGCGACATTTTTTTCACAAAAAAGGCGGCTACTAAATTTGTATTTTTTTGCAAGTCGGTCATTGTTTGTTTTACAA
>JAYVCI010000240.1:0-21256 GCA_043750035.1 Chitinophagaceae bacterium | reverse complement strand
AGCCGCAATATCGGCAATCATCATGGGGATAAAGAATGGGCTGAAGCGTGGGGTACCATCGCCTCTGGCAAATTCGCTAATCTCGTCCAAAAATGTTTTAAGGCCGCCTACACCTGAACCCCATATCACTCCTACACGGTCTTTGTCAATGCTTTCACTATCAATACCGCTGTCCACAACGGCTTCTGTGGCAGCAACCAATCCATAATGTGTATAGGGATCCATTCGTCTTGCCTCTTTCCGGTCGATATGGTTCAGCACATCAAAACCTTTTATTTCGCAAGCAAAACGTGTTTTAAATTTACTGGCATCGAATCTGGTGATGGGGGCTGCACCAGAAGTGCCCGCCAAAAGACCTTGCCAATATTCGGCAACGGTGTTTCCAACGGGGGTCAGTGCTCCCATTCCGGTTACTACTACTCTGCGGTTTTGCATGGCAAAACTTGGGGTTTAGCTGGTCAAGTTTAAGATGGTGCTTACTTGGCGTTTGCAGTAATGTATTCAACTGCTTGACCAACGGTGGCTATTTTTTCGGCCTGGTCATCGGGTATGGCAATGTTGAATTCTTTTTCAAACTCCATAATCAACTCTACGGTGTCGAGCGAGTCGGCTCCAAGGTCGTTTGTAAAACTGGCTTCGGTGGTAACGTCGTTTTCGTCTACACCTAGTTTATCTACAATAATTGATTTTACACGTGTTGTAATGTCAGACATGTTGGTATTTTTTTTAGTTATTATTTGGGGTGCAAATAACCCCTATTTGTGTGTATCCCACAAATTTTTTTTTAACAAAATGAAGGGAGGGTGATGGTTAGTGATTCACTGTTGTAAACAAATCAACAATGACAAGGTTTAGCCATAGCGTAATAACTCAAAAGACAGAAAACAAATAAAGATTTTTAACCCATACTTTTAGTAGTGAGCAAAATATATATACTAACGGTTAAAAACCTTTTCAGCTCGGAAACTAAAACATTCCGTTTTGAAAAATTGTAAGTAAAGTAGTTCCTATTTGCAAACCCCGATGCGTAAAAGGCGTTGGGGTTTGTTTTTGTGTGTGGGCATTCTTGCCTTGTATGCAGTCAATTCTACCTAAAACACGGCATAAAAAAAATCCCATTTACGGTTAGGCAATCGGGATTTTTGGGTGTGGGGACACTGAACTGTACTAGGCTGCTATGGCAGTTTTGATGAGGTTGATGATGAGGTGGATTACAGAGTGTGGGTACTGATATATTGTGCAGTTGTTGTGAGGCATAGTTTGCGGTGTCAATGCCGTAAATATTTTTTAAGACCTAGCTTCTGAGTTTTTCAAGTTGAGACCAAGCACCACACATAGCGGACAAAATACTGAAAGGATAGCGAAAGTTACAATCGACAAGTCTAAGATGTCGCATGCACCAGATTTCGCTACACTAAAAAAAATAACTGCCAGAATGATGGCTATTAATCCTCCGATTAAATAAAAGGGGTTGATTCTATTCTTTTTCATTTTATTGTTGCTTTAATTATAATGATACAAAATTGCAGGTATCCCAACCTTTAATTCGGGTCAAAAAACAATTAATATAAAAATCCTAATTAGGATAAAAGTAGTTTTATATGTTGAAATACAACATATTAGTAGTAATTAAAATAAAAGTACTAAAGGAATTTTAACAACATAAATTTCATGCCGCACACAAAGATAATATTACAATAAGGCTAATAATAAAGCCAGTACCAAAGGCAGTAGGAAAAAAAACAACACATATTTAATATGTTTCTCTTTCAGTTCTGGGTAGTTTTTAAACACACCTATATGCATTAAAAAAATTATTATTATTCCATAGTAGGTAACGCTATAGCCTAAAAAAGCTATTACCAACATAATCAGGAGTATTTCCTCACTTATCAATAATGCAAGTTCGAAAACACCTAAAAGCATAAGTGCTGCTAACACCCCTATGCCTACAAAAATCAAAAAAGCCTTTAACCATTTTTCTTCTAATTCCAAAGCATCTTTTGCTTTTTTCAATCCCGGGTCTTTTATAGTAGAATCTTGGGGTGCGGCAAATTGTGGCAATATTCTATTAAAAATCTGATGGAACTTATTGCCTCTTTTTTGACCTACCCTTTTTTCGGATGACGGGATAATCCGTTTTACTTCGGCTACATCCTGCAGAGATTTTTCTGGCGTTTCAACTACTATTTCAATAGCCTTCTTCGCATTTGGCAGATCAACAGAAACCGCTTGTAGTGGTGAAATAAGCTGCTGGTTACATACAAATTTGGTTGGCTTGCACGAGCCCAATAAAAGTAGTGGTAATAAGTATAATATTTTTTTCATTTGAAATTACACATATAAATATAATAATTTCAAATGAACGATATTATTATATATTACAAAGTTCTTATATAAAATTACTTCGCAAAACTCACCGAGCGTTTTTCGCGTATCACAGTCACTTTTATTTGACCGGGATAAACCATATCGGTCATAATTTTCTGACTGATATCAAATGCCAAAGTATCTGCTTTTTCATCGCTCACACGTTCAGCTTCTACTATCACCCTAAGTTCACGACCTGCTTGTATGGCAAATGCTTTTTCAACACCTTTGTATGACATGGCCAATCCTTCCAAATCTTTCAAACGCTTGGTATATTGTTCGGTATCTTCACGGCGTGCACCAGGTCTTGAACCACTAATGGCATCACAAGCTTGAACGATTGGTGACAACAACGAGGTCATTTCAATTTCATCGTGATGGGCTCCTATGGCGTTTACTACTTCGGGATGTTCTTTATATTTTTCGGCAAGCTTCATACCTAGCAAAGCATGCGGTGTTTCTGGATCGTCATCCGGTACTTTCCCTATGTCGTGTAATAGTCCGGCACGTTTGGCCAATTTGGTATTCAAGCCCATCTCAGCAGCCATCGTAGCACAAAGATTGGCAACCTCACGACTATGCTGCAATAAGTTTTGTCCGTAACTCGAGCGATATCTCATACGACCCACCATTCTGATAAGTTCAGGGTGCAAACCATGCACGCCCATGTCTATACAAGTACGTTCGCCTATTTCTATAATCTCGTTATTAATTTGTTTGGTGGTTTTTTCCACCACTTCTTCAATGCGTGCAGGGTGTATACGACCATCAGTTACCAATTTGTGTAATGACAAACGGGCAATCTCTCTGCGTATAGGGTCGAAGCCTGAAAGTATGATAGCTTCTGGGGTATCATCTACAATAATTTCTATCCCCGTAGCAGCTTCCAACGCCCTGATATTTCTTCCTTCACGACCAATGATTCTGCCTTTCACCTCATCATTATCTATATTAAATACCGATACCGAATTTTCAACGGCATGCTCCACGGCAGTACGTTGTATGGTTTGCAGCACGATACGTTTTGAATCTTTGGCAGCAGTCATTTTAGCCTCATCAACTATCTCTTTTATAATACCCGATGCTTTGGTACGGGCTTCTTCACGCAAGCCTTCCACCAATTGGTTGCGGGCTTCTTCCACACTTAGCCCAGCTATTTTTTCCAGGTGTTTTAGTTGCTGTTGGAACATTGCCTCAGCTTCCTTAAATTTGTTTTCGGCTGTCTCTTGCTGTATTTGCAGTTTTTCTTTCAAGGGGTCCAGCTCTTTTTCGCGTTTGGCTATATTGTCAATCTTGTCTTTCAATGATTGCTCTTTGCCTTTGGCTTCAGCCTGTTGTTGGCGAATAGCATTTTCAGCATCAGCAACTTTGCGGTTACGTTCTTGAACTTGCTTTTCGTGCTCGGCCTTCATCTGTATGAATTTTTCTTTGGCCTCAATCTCACGGTTTTTTTTGTAAATGTCGGCTTTGTCCTGTGCTTCTTTCAGCAACTGGGCTTTCTTATTTTGCATGCTGGCATTTAGCACGAAGTAGGAAATTATTCCTCCTCCTGCTAGTCCAGATACTAAAAGTAAAATGTGTATGGCATCCATATAAAATTGTTTTTAGGGTTGACAGGCCCTAACGGGATGCGGTGAAAGGTGTACGCTTAAGAGAGGAGTTTTTCCAGGTGCTTCATTTGTTCTTCTACCTTGGCTGGCATTGTGTCCATGCTTTTGCTAAGGGTAGTTACCGCATCAATGGCAGCCATTGCCATCGTATCTTGTGCATCGGCACTCGAATATTGGTTGTTGTAATATACAAATTTTTCGTTCAGCACTTTGGCAATCTTCCTTACTAGTTCTTCATCATCAGCATTGATAGTAAGCGGATAGTTCCGCTCGGCAATCTTAAGCTTTATTGAAATCTTGTTCACTTTTCGCCCCGTTTTGTTTTGTCAACAGGTTGATACTAATGTTTATGTCCTTGATCATTTTATTGATATGCAATTTTGCAGCTTGCTTATCTCCTTTGCTCAAAAACATTGCAAGTTTAACTGATTTTAGTTGTTTTTCTAAACTTTCAGCCTCACTATTTTTCAAATCCAGTTTCCCTTTCACCTCATTGTGCTGATTTTGTTGGGCTTGCAGCTTTTCACGCAACTCAAAGTTTTCTTTTTTAAGTGCTACCACTTTTTGAGAAATGAGCTGGAGTTTTTGGATGAGTTGGTCGGGAGACATTTTATTTACAATTGACGATGTACGATGTACGATTTTTTTGGTTGGGCAAAGTTAGGGAGTTCACCTCACTCTCTTATCTCTCTCTCACCTCATCCGACCTGCGGCCACCTTCTCCTTCTGGAGAAGGGAAATGGCAAAACGTTAATGGAGAGAGACGATACTTGTCGGGGGATATATTATTAATCGCATAATTCAATCATTACGCAAATCTTTCCGTCAAAATTTTTGTTGGTGCAACAGCCTCAATATCCCCCGAAAAGTACCGTCCTTCCCCTTGAGGGGAAGGATAAGAGGATGAGGTGCTTACCCCTTAATAAGATTAATAACAAGCTTTATCATTACATCCTTATCATCGGGATTGCTTTGTGCAACAAGAAGAGCAAGTGCAACAAGTGCATTGTCATTAATCTTCAACTCGCCCGATTTTTTAAATCTGTGTTTGTTCTTTTCAAGAAACCATATAAACAAAAATGCACCAATGCGTTTGTTGCCATCATTGAACGAATGGTTTTTGATGATAAAGTATAATAAGTGGGCTGCTTGTTCTTCAATACTTGCATAGAGATAATTTCCGTCAAAAGTTTGAACAACACTTTGTAAGGAACTATTAAAACCATTGTCCTTTTCGTTGCCGAATAATTCTGTTGCTTCTTTCTTTTCAATAAGCTGAGTTTTCAGTTCTGTTATAGCAGCCTTGGCCTCTTTGTATTTTATTTCATAGGTTATATTCTCATTAAGTTTTTCAGTCGAGAGATTATTACTATCATATTGATTAAGTAAAATAAAACTCTGGGTATAGTTTCCTAAAATTTCAAGCAAGCCTTTTGCTTCTTTCAATTGCAAGCTATCGCTAGTGCCCGATTGCTGAATGACACTTACAATTTGGTTTAGTTGTTCTAGTCTTTGTTGGTTTATTGCATAACCTTTTATCAGATAATCTTTTAGTCGTTGTGTTGCCCATATTCTAAATTGTGTAGCACGTCCAGAATTAACTCGGTAGCCAACCGAAATAATCATGTCCAGATTGTAAATATCTACGCTTCTATTGACTCGCCGTTTTCCCTCCTCTTGAACTATTTCCATTTTGGAAACAGTTGCCTGCTCAATCAGCTCACCTTCTTTGATGAGATTTTTAATATGTTTATTTATGGCGGGTACTTCCGTACCAAAAACCATTGCTATCTGCTTTTGAGTAAGCCAAACTGTATCCTTTTCAAATTGAACTCTTATCTCAATTTCAGAATTACCCGATTTATAAATTTCTATTTGTTCCATACATGCTTTTAATAAATAAAATTTGTTCTAACTTTCTAGTACAAACATAGCATTTGCAGACCAACATGATACTAACATATAATACCAAAAGTACCCACACCTCACTCTCTTATCTCTCTCCTAAAGGAGAGAGACGGTACTGCTCGGGGAATACAATTGAGGGTCGCATAATTCAAGCAATAATGATGAATGCAACAACCTTAATATTCCCCGAAAGTACCGTCCTTCCCCTCGAGGGGAAAGATTAGAGGATGGGGTGAAAAACTTCAATTTGGTAATGTGAAATTTTAGGGATTATATTTGACAAATATTTTTAAAGTTTGCACTAGTGATTTCATATAATGCTTCAAAAAATTCTTAGGTTTCTTAATCTTGATAAATCATCAAAAAAATCTGGTGTAAATCTTCAGTTAGAGGTCAATATTCGTAGATCGCGTGTTCAATATTTATTTACTTCATTATTTGCTTTGTTTGGACTTGTTGCAATAATTTACAGTGAACTTTCTGACAAATCTAGTTTTTCTATACTAACAGTCGTATTTCTAATATTATTTTCAATTTTTGTTTACTTTTCAGTTAGGGGACTTTTTGATAGAACTATCATAATAAAAATCAGTCCGAGGTCTATAACATTTAGCGACGGTTCAGTATTTAAATGGGGAGAAATTAAAAATATTTTCATCGATATAAAATATATAAACATGAGTAGAATAAAAACTGAGCGATTCTATTTAAACATTGAACTATCATCCTTAGGACAGATTCAAGATTCATCAACTAGATCTTTTGAAATTGGCGGGCTAGAATATCTGCCACACGAAATTTTGAATATTGCCAAGTTATATAAACAACAGGCTACTCAAAAATAAAAACTTTAAGTCCCTACTTAAACCTCAAAGCCGCCAAAGGCGAAATCCTATTTATAATTAACGAAGGCAATAGCATAAAAACTATACATACTATTAACGTTCCTATATTAATTCCAATCGCCAAAGTCCAATCAATTTGTACGGGTACATATTTCATATAATAACTTTCTTGCGGCAGGGTAATTAAATGTAGTTTTTGTTGGGCTATAATAAAACCAAATGCTATCAGATTTCCCCAGAACAAACCATATAATGCAAGCTTTCCTGCCAGCATCATAAACACTTGCGTTAGTGTAAAATTGCTCGCACCAAAACTTTTGAAAGTGCCAATCATGGCGGTGCGTTCTATCATCAAAACTAAGATTGAGGTTATCATAGATATTACGGCAACGGCTAACATCAGGGCCAAAACTATATATACATTTTGTCCAACGAGATCGAGCCAGTCCATCAGTTCGGGAAAAGTTTCGCGGATGCTGGATGCATCCATATCGGGAGGCAAGGTATGATGAATAGTTTCTGTTTTTGCTGTGATTAAATGTATATCTTTTAGCATTACTTCCATGCCATCGGCTGCATTACTGTCTCGTCCGTTTAGTTTTTGCAATACCCAAATACCGCACCAGGCAAAGCTTTTGTCGAAGTCTTCCAAACCTGTTTCATATATTCCTACTATATTAAATTTTCTTCCTTTTAGTTCGCTTCCCACAAAATAAACACGCAATGCATCTCCCAATTTCAATCCCAACCTTTGGGCAGTAGTAGTTGAAATTACGGTTTCATTTAATGTTTTATTATGTGTATTTATAAATCGTCCTTGTAATAAATGGTTGCTTATAAATGTAGTATCGAAACTGCTGTCGATTCCTTTAAAACGGATACCTTCAATCAAATCGCCCGCCTTTATAATACCCGGACTAAATATATAAGGCTGCACACTTTTTACGGTGGGATCTTTGCGTATAAAATCAAAAACTTTATCGTCGTAGGCAACTCCTTCGGCGTTTTCATTGTCAAGGTTTGCAATATGTGTAATTTGTATATGACCCGAAAAACCCATCAACTTATCTTCAATCTCGTTACGGAAACCCTTAGCAATGCATACAGAAACCAGCATAGCCGCTAGACACATGGCCACCACCGCAGTTGCCATTTTTAATATGGATGCTGCTAGGGAATTGCCTCCGCCCGTTGTAAGTTTGCGGGCTACAAACCAAGGAAAATACATGTACGCTGCAAATCTACATCATAATACACAATCAATAAGTAAAGCTTGGTTACTGTTATTTTGTTTGTTCGCTTTCAATATTATACAAGCCCAAACGCTTTGCGGTGCCGAGCGTACCGCAGAGTATTTCCCCAAACTTAAAGGGAAAAAAGTAGGCGTAGTTTCAAACCAGACCTCTGTTATCGGCAAACACCATTTGGTAGATTCACTTTTAAAAGCCAAAATAAATATCGTAAAAGTATTTGGCCCTGAGCATGGATTTAGGGGTGATGAAGAAGCAGGCCGTAAAATTAAAAAAGGAATTGACAAAAAAACAAAACTGCCAGTTATATCATTATATGGCGACAACCATAAACCCACAGTAGAAGATTTGCAGGGAATTGATATCATGGTTTTCGATATACAAGATGTGGGTTGCCGTTTTTATACTTATCTCAGCACCATGCATTATGTAATGGAAGCTTGTGCCGAGAATAAAATTCTACTTATCATATTAGACCGCCCAAACCCAAATGGTTTTTATGTGGATGGGCCAGTATTGGACACTGCTTTTCGTTCCTTTGTGGGCATGCACCCCATACCCATTGTACACGGAATGACACTGGGCGAACTTGCCAAAATGATAAACGGGGAACACTGGCTTGCAAATGGTATTAAATGTGATATAGAAATTATTCCATGCTATAATTATAACCACACCCATTATTACGAACCTCCTATTCCGCCTTCTCCCAATTTACCTACTATCGAATCTATATATTTATATCCAAGCTTATGTTTGTTCGAGGGCACGGATGTAAGCGTAGGGCGTGGCACGCACAAACCTTTTGAACTAATTGGCAAGCCCGATTTTGAAAAGGGGACAACTAAATTTACACCGAAAAGTATTAAAGGTGTGGCCGAAAATCCTCCTTATAAAGGTTTAGAGTGCAAAGGCTTCGAACTGACAAATTTTAGCCGTAATTTTATACTTAATTCACGCCATATATATCTTTATTGGTTAATGGGGTTTTATGAAATGAGTAAAGATACCAATACCTTTTTCAACCCCATGTTCGACAAACTGGTAGGTTCTGATTCCCTACGCAAACAACTGATGGAGCGTAAAACAGTAGAACAAATATATAAAAGCTGGGAACCGGGGTTAAGGAAATATATTGCTATGCGGCAGAAGTATTTAATATATATTGATTAGCACATATCTATCGTCATTGCAAATACACTGTACGCCGTCATTCTGAGTGGGCTTCCCGCGAAGAATCCCATTGAGCGTGTGCTCGATAAGATTAAATTCCCGAGCATACACTCAATGGGATTCTTCCTCGTTCCTCGTCAGAATGACGGCGTACATTCTCCTCGCCATGACGCAGTAAAACGAACTAATAAGCCACAAACGCAAAATGAGCATTGCCCGGTGTAATCATCAACACACACATATATACTTTCGGGTCTTTAAAAGCATCTTTAAACTGCTCTTCTTTTACTTTTTCTATCAATCCTCTTTCCATCAGCTCTTCCAAAGTAGTAACATGTACACTCCAGTTTCTTTGATATTCTTCCTTTTCAAATAACAATTCCCCTAACTGCAAAGTATGCTGGTGTGCTGCAAACACAGGGTATTGCGTATACTCGCCATCAAGCATATCAATGGCTACTTCTTTTAGTTGTGCTTTAAAAAACTGTATATCCTTGTTAAGGGTATCGAGTTGGAATTGGAGATCGCTGTTTTCCATGCAGCAAAGATAAATATATTATATAATTACTTTGTGTCTTTAATTTTCATTGTAAACATATTGCTTGAAAATTTAACTGATATATTAAATACCTCTTCTTCATCATGCATGCCAACCACAAAATCTCCAACAACATATAAGTTTCCTTTACCGTCAAATGCTAATGAACCTCCTGAATTATTATTTTTGCTTACCATTTTTCTTGCCCACTTCATGTTTCCTTTCGTATCCATTTTAAAAATAAAAGTATTAATTGAATTGCCACGATTTTCAATTGTTTTACTTTCATCTGTCAAATCTAATTGTAGCTTTCCGTTGAAACCCCCACAAGCATATATATTTTCATTATCATCAATTACCATTGAAGAAATCGCTGACATAAAAGAGAATAGCTCTCCTGTTATGTTTGACAATTTAGCCAAATTGTGTTTAGCCCATTCGAAATTCCCGCCTTCATCTAGCTTAAAAATAAATAAACTATAGTCTTTTTTAGGTGCTGTTATGATATATTTTTTGCCGTTTGGATCAAGGTCCACTTTATCATAAAAAGCACCTGAAATATATAAATTATCAGCTTTGTCTGTAGCGATTTGGAAATCAAGATTTAAATCATAGTCTTTTGCCCATAAAAAATCACCACTGGAATCTAATTTAACTATGTATGTACCATGACCTAAATTTTTAGATGCTGTTACTTGATGTACGCCATCATTTGGATTAAGATCAACAGTGCCGTAAAAGCCACCTGTTATATATATATTCTTCTTGGAATCTACGAGCATTTGATTGCACATTATTTTGTCGTTCTCCTGCTTGAATTTTTTTGCCCATATAAAATTACCTGATGAAGTATATTTCGCAATAAAAACATTTGTTGGTCCCATAAAAGATTTTTTACCCGCTTTTGCTTCAACCGAAAGTGAGTAGACTTTATCACCTGGGTCGAAGTCTGCTGTACCAGTGAAAACTCCCATCAGATGTACATTCCCATCAATGTCAATATTCATTGAAACCCCCTTATAAGTTGTTCCTTCCAGTGAATTTACCCACACAAAATTACCAGATGCATTCAATTTTACAGTAAACGTAGAATAGTCCCCTTCTCCTGTCATTTCATGGACTCCATCTCCTGGGTCAAAATCTACTTTGCCAGAAAAAATACCTGAAATATACATATTGTCATTTGCATCAATCGATATCGCGTGGGCATCAGCCCACTTTTTACCACTAAATGTTTTAAGCCATTTGATCTTGCCTTTTGCATCTTGTTTCAAAATAAACGCATCACTTTTACCTATAGTACTATATTCTAGCTCATCTTTTTCTATATTAAATTTTACATTTCTAAGCGTCTTCCCAACAGTATAAATGTTCCCTTTAGAATCTACAGCAATGCCTCCAGCTACACATTCACCATTTAAATTATGGCTCGCCCCATTAAGCCATTCTATTTTTTGAGCATAAGAACTCATGCTGAACAATGTCAACATTAAAAAGATAATTTGTTTTTTCATTTTAGATTTATATTAAAATGCAAACATAAATGTTTTTCCACATACAAAAAAAACTAAATAAATATTTCATCGCCTTTTGCTTTTGCCATTCTCCACTTTCCCGCTTTACTTTGCAGTGAATGAAGGTTAAAGAAATAATAAAAATAATTGAAAAGGATGGCAATGAAAATGCTTTTAATTATTATTGAAAAAACCAATACAGGGTTCAGTGCCTACGTGCCTGATTTGCCCGGTTGTATTGCATCAGGAGAGACAAAAGGAGAAACTGAGCAAAACATGGCTGAAGCAATTCGGTTTCATATAGAAGGCATGGAACTTGAAGGACTCCCTATCCCTGATTCAAGTACCGAAAGTGAAATGATGGTCTTGGTATAATCTCTCTTTTGCCATTCTCCAATTTCACGCTTTACTTTGCAACTGAATGAAAATTAGTTACCATTGGCTGCAAAGCCTTGTCAATACAAACAATTCGCCTGAGCAATTGGCTGAGATTTTAACCAATACGGGATTGGAAGTGGAAGCGGTGGATGATTATTGCTCACTGCCCGGTGGTTTGCAAGGGCTTGTTGTGGGCGAAGTGCTCACTTGTACCCAACACCCCAATGCTGATAAATTAAAAATTACTACGATTAATATCGGACAAGAAAATCCACTGAATATTGTATGCGGTGCCCCCAATGTGGCAGTGGGACAAAAAGTAGTAGTGGCAACTGTGGGTGCAAAATTATATCCCAGCACGGGCGAACCATTCACCATTCAGAAAAGTAAAATACGTGGTGAAGCATCAGAAGGAATGCTGTGTGCCGATGATGAAATAGGCATGGGACAAAGTCATGAGGGTATTATAGTGTTGCCTACCGATACAAAAATTGGAATGCCCGTGGCAGATTATTATGGCGTATATAATGATCATACCATCGAAATTGGATTAACTGCAAACCGTGGCGATGCAGCATCGCACATTGGTGTGGCCCGTGATATAAAAGGTGTTTCGGGGCTTGATATTATATATCCCAGTATGGAAATTCCTGCCAATCTACCTGCATCCAATTATCAAATACAAATAGATGATGCCGATTTATGCCGTCGCTATTGTGGAATGTATATATCCAGCGTGCAGATAAAAGAATCGCCCGCTTGGTTGCGAAATAGATTATTAACTATTGGCCTAAAACCCATCAATAATATTGTAGACTGCACCAATTATGTGATGCACGAACTGGGCCAACCTACCCATGCTTTTGATGCAGATAAAATTGCAGCACAAACTATTATAGTCCGTAAAGCAAATGCGGGAGAGGTATTATATACATTGGATGGCGTGGAAAGAAAATTATTGGGGCATGAATTATTAATTGCCGATACAGAAAAACCACTTGCACTCGCAGGCGTATTCGGTGGGCAGCACAGTGGCGTAAGTGAACAGACCGCCAATATATTTTTAGAAAGTGCGTGTTTCGACCCTGTAGTTGTTCGCAAAACTGCAAAGGCACATACGGTAAGCACGGATTCTTCTTTCCGTTTTGAGCGTAGCACCGATCCTTTGTTACCCTTGCAAGCTCTGCATCGTTTGGCCAATTTGATTATAGAAACTGCAGGTGGTAATATGCACCAAGCTATTGATCAGCATCCAAATCCATTTGTTCCCATTCAAATAGATTATGATTTGGATAAAGCTAGAAAGCTAATTGGAAAAAATTTAGATAATAAAACGATAATAGCTATATTATTAAAATTAGATTTTATTATACTAAAAGAAACTGACGATATAATAACCTTACAAATTCCAAGTTACAGACAAGAAGTAACACGAGCAGCAGATATTACCGAAGAAGTATTGCGTATCTATGGGCTTAACAATATTGAATTTCCTGAGCAGATGAAAATTGCCATGCAAACCGATGCTTTCGAACAGGTATTTGCCAAGCAAAATAAAGTTGCCAATATGCTCTGTTCTCAAGGATTTAGCGAGATGATGAACAACTCCTTAGTGCCCGCTGAATGGTCACTAGCTGATGTGAAACCTATACATTTGCAAAACCCTTTGAGCAATGAATTAAATACTTTGCGTAACCATTTATTACATGGAGCATTACAAAGTATATCCTATAACAGGAACCGGAAAAACCCCGATTTGCGGTTGTTTGAGTTTGGGAAAATATATAATAACGGAGCTGATGGATTTGAAGAAACATCAGTATTATCATTGGCAATAACTGGAAACTATATACTAGAAAGCTGGCAAAAAAATGAACAAACATCCAGCTACTATCATATAAAAAACCATGTAGAACTTATTATACAATCATTTGGTATAACAACTATACAAACGCAAAAAACAGAACACCCTTTACTGGATGATTCCGTTGCACTATTATATAATAATACAGAAATTGCAACATTGGGTTATGCCAAAGCAAAAGAGCTCAAACAGTTTGATATAGATGCTTCCGTAGCCTACGCCCAGCTCAATTGGGATAAATTGATAGAGATACACAGCAAGCAAACATTTACCTATAAGCCCGTAAGCAAATTCCCTGAAGTGAAAAGAGATTTATCTTTATTATTGGATGAACAAATTACTTTCGGACAATTAGAATCTGTAGCCAAAGATGCCAATAAAAAACTCTTGAAAAAAGTTGAATTATTTGATGTTTATCGTGATGCAAAACTGGGCGAAGGGAAAAAATCCTACGCTTTAAGTTTCTATCTATGCGATGAAGAAAAAACCCTCGACGATGCTACCATTGACAAGGCTATGCAAAAGATATCGCAGAAGTTTGCAGATGATTTTGGGGCAGTGGTGAGGGGTTGATTAATAAACCTCTATCATAATTCCCTACGTCATTGCGAGGAGTGAAAGGATAGCCTGTGTGTGGCACGACGAAGCAATCTCAGGAGAAACGTGCTTCTCCTGAGATTGCTTCGTCACCCAACCGCACAACCCCTACTTCGTTTCTCGCAATGACGGAAGTTTTTTGAATTAAGAAAGAGTTCTATTATATACTATAACCCCGTAGCCAACTTCTTCGCCTCAGCCATTGTACTTGGGTATTCTGCTTTCTTAGCCGCAGTATTATATAGTTTTTTGGCTTCTGGGTTTTTGCCCTCGGCTTGTGCAAGTTTGCCTTTTGTTATATAATAGTAGCCGTGCAAATTGTCGTTTACCTTATACATTTTTTTGTATAATACATCAGCAAGTGCGATGCTGGCAGCAGCTTCGGTAGTTCTATTATTATTCAAATTATACCAAGTCATCATAATATTGCCAGCACATTTATAATACGACCAACTGCTTGAAATTAGTTTTTCTATATAGGGAAGTGCCTTTTCTGTTTGGTTGGTTTGCAATAATCCTTCGGCATATTTATATACAAAAAATAAATTATCGGGATACTTTTTTACCACATCTTCAATGGTGCTTAATACTTCGGCTGGCTTGCCTTCATATTTAAAATATATATTCACCAAATAATTAGCAGATTCCATTTTGCTGAAAAGCGAATTTTTATAAGCAATCTTAAGTTGTTCGATACCCTCAGCAGCATTGCCCGCATCCATCAGTTTTGCAAAAGGTTTTATAACGGGATGTAATTCTGGATAACGCTCTCTATAATAATTATACATACCAGTAGAGAAATAAAAATCACTGAATTTTTCTTTGAGTGTAAAACCTTTCTTCACATATTTATAGGCATTGGTCGAGTTTCTAACGGCTGACATATAATCGCCCTGCATGGAATTAACCCTTGCCAAAAAACCTTCTGCCGTAAAAAATATAAACATGATTTCAGCATCGTCTTTTTTCTGCACGTTTATCAGTTCTTCACACAGTTCAACGGTATGGTTCAAAAAACCTTTCATTTTTCTTACCAAAGTATCATTGGTCAATTCAGGTTCCCATTGCCAGTCCATATTCATGGCCATCAGCATATAATAAATGGGATGGCCGGGCAGTTTGGCTTTTACTTGTTTATATATAACTTCTGCCTCCCTAAATTTAAAATTATACATTTTATCCAAACCTGATAGCACTAATTTTTTTAACTCGGGATTGGAAGATATCGGTGTTTGTTGCCCATAAGAGAAACTGGATAAACCGATATAAAGTATGAAACTGGCAAAAATTTTCTTCATCATTTCTTCACTTAAACAAAAACCATGCTATGCAAATATATTTTTTGATTATATATTCAAAGCAAGCATTACAGGTTTAATACTGCTCCTTGGTATTTGGGAAATCTTTCAATTTAATATCTTCTATATAGCGTTGTACATTTGTTTTTATATCGTCGTACAAATTCATATACCTACGCAAGAATCGTGGGTTAAACTCTTTGGTAAGCCCCAATAAATCGTGCAGTACCAGTACTTGTCCGTCAACTCCACCACCTGCACCAATCCCAATAATGGGGATGGTTAATTCTGTAGCTACTTGTGTGGCAAGTTTGGCAGGTATTTTTTCGAGTACGATGGCAAAACATCCAGCTTCTTGAAGCAAGTGAGCATCTTCAATCAATTTTTTGGCTTCCATTTCCTCCTTGGCTCTCACTTCAAAAGTTCCAAATTTGTATATGGATTGCGGCGTCAGGCCCAAATGCCCCATTACGGGAACACCTGCAGATAGCACTCTTTTTACCGAATCTATAATTTCCATCCCGCCTTCCATCTTTACCGCATGTGCAGCGGCTTCCTTCATTAAGCGGATAGCCGTGTTCAAAGCTTCCTTCGAATTGCCTTGATAGGAACCAAAAGGCATATCAGCCACCACCAAAGCCCGTGATACTGCCCGCGTTACAGATGCAGTATGATATATCATTTGCTCAAGGGTAATAGGCAAAGTGGTGGTATGTCCAGCCATTACATTTGATGCAGAATCGCCTACCAAAATCATATCAATCATGGCATCGTCCAGTATTTTGGCAAACGTGAAATCGTATGCCGTTAGCATCGAAATTTTTTCACCACGTTGCTTCATCTCTTGCAGCACATGTGTGGTTACGCGTTTAATATGTTTGTATTGGTTGGTTTCTATCATCTTGAAATAAAGCCTATCAGTGTTATATTATTTTTTGACAAGCTTTTGTATTATATATTTTCCTAACTTATGCCAT
This sequence comes from Chitinophagaceae bacterium, assembly GCA_043750035.1. Taxonomy (GTDB): domain Bacteria; phylum Bacteroidota; class Bacteroidia; order UKL13-3; family UKL13-3; genus CANJUD01. Next base: position 4,934 of record JAYVCI010000240.1, on the reverse strand, counting down.
ATAGTCTGCCACAAAGGCTGTTTCCCTAGGGTTGATGGCCATTACAGGGCAACTGCTTGCGGTATTTACTATTTGCTGAGCGTAGCTTCCCAAAAAGAATTCTGATACACCTTTTTCTTGTTGTGTCATTATCATTATCAAATCGGCATTTATCTCGCTTGCATAATCCAATGTTTGTTTGGCATAATTGCCTGATTCGTCTAGTATTTTGGAAGTATATTTTACATTTGCCTCATCGAATAATCTTTCTACCTGCACCAATTGAGCATTTACACGGTTGGCCAAAAACTCATCATTGGCTTTAAAAGTGGCAATATGTATGGTTGATTTATAATGCTTGGCCAAATGTATTGCCCATGCAACTTTCTGTTTTGATTCGATGGTTAGGTCCAATGGAAACACGATGTTTTGGTAATTAAGTTTGTTCGATTTCTCTTTGATTACAACAACAGGCACATTGGCATAGTTGATTACCCGTGCGGCATTGCTGCCAATTATTTTTTCAATTCCGCTGGCTCCGTGGGTTCCCATAATAATAGAATCGCAACCCAACTCGTCGGCTGCTTCTACGATGGCTTTATAAATACGTCCGCTGCGGATATGGGTATAGGCTTTTATTCCCATGCTTTCTATTTTAAGGGCTATCCCGTTCAGTTTATTTTGAATACTTTCTTTTACCATCTCCACATAACTGCTTTTGGTAAAAATACTGCCAAGCATACTTTCTTCTACTACGTGTACCACTGCAATTTCATTATTGAAGGTTTTTGCTACTGAAATTGCGTGGTCTAGTGCGTGTCCTGCTACGTCAGAGAAGTCGGTTGGTACTAAAATGATGTTCTTTTTATTGTTTTCCATGTTCTATTTTATTATTTTTTTGCAAATTTGACCACAAAAGTAAGCCCGTTATAAATATATTTGCCCAAATGCGTAATTATATTTCTGAAACTGATTTAATCATCAACCCAAATGGAAGTGTTTATCACTTAGGAATCAAACCTAATGATTTGGCCAAAACTATTATACTGGTAGGCGACCCTGACCGTGTTCCCAAAGTATCTGCTTTCTTTGACCATATTGATTTCAAACACCAAAACCGTGAGTTGCATACCCATACCGGTTCTGTGGGAAAACAAGCTGTATCCGTGCTTTCCACAGGTATGGGGACTGACAATATTGACATTGTGATGAATGAGGTAGATGCCTTGTTCAATATAGATTTTGAAACACGACAGCCCAAAGAAACAATTACCCAGTTGCGGTTTATCAGACTTGGAACTTCTGGTTGCTTGCATGCAGATATTCCTATTGACAGTGTTTTGATTAGCAAAGCTGCGGTGGGTTTTGATAGTTTGGCAAATTATTATAAAGCAAAAACCCTTAATTCTGAGGAACAGCTTTTATTTGAAGACTTGACAGAGAAATTAGAGCAAAATTTTGGTAGAACTTCCTTCTATTTTGCTCCGAGTTCAGATGATTTATATAATGTATTCAGTCCTCATTTTGCTAAAGGTATCACCGCCACTTGCCCTGGCTTTTATGGCCCACAGGGGCGAAGTGTGAGAACAGAACTCAGCAATTTAGGTAATGGCTTATTGGGTTTCTTAGAACAATATAAGTATAATTCTTCACGCATCACCAACTTCGAAATGGAAACTGCGGGTATATATTTGATGGCAAATTTGCTGGGACACCAAGCTATAAGTATCAGTGCGATACTTGCCAACAGGGTAACAAAACAGTTCAGCACGCAGGCAGATAAAACAGTACACAATATGGTGGAACAGGCACTGGGGTTATTGTTTTGAATATTATTGGAATCTAGATTTTAGAAAAATATAGCCTCATTTCCAATTGTTTGAAAATTTGTTGCAACCTTTTTTATATCGCAGCGTTTACGTTTTCAAATCGGCTTACATTCAGCTTCTACACAATAATATTTTCCATTTTACGTTTTCATTTATAATTTATGAACGCTCGGATTGCAGAACATAGAAGAAGCTGGAAAGGCATGCTGGAACTCTTGTTTTGGGCCACGGTAATAACATTTAGTTTGTTATTGGTAAAAAACACCTTGCCCTATTTCGATTTCAGCCCCCAGTTTAGTTTTATACGCGAAAGGATTTTATTATATAGTGACCCGATATGGAAAACAAGTTTCTATATACATATTGGGGCAGGCATTGTTTGTACGCTTACTGCTATTATACAATTCTCTTCTTATATACTTCGCAAACGTAGCCAAATACATGTGGTATCAGGTAAAATATATGTTTTTGTAGTACTGCTAATCGGGGCACCTTCGGGTTTATATATGAGTTTTTTTGCCAAAGGGGAAATGGCAGAACGTGGGCTTTTTATATTTATGGCTGTGGCTTGGTTTGTGAGCACTTATAAAGGTTTTAACGCGGCTATTGCCAGAAAATTCATTGCCCACCGCGGCTGGATGATACGTTCGTATGCCTTGGCACTTACTGCTGTAACGTTTAGAGTATATCACATATTATTCTACCTGGGCGGTGCGGACCATGTATATAATTATGAAATTTCATTATGGATAAGTGTGGTCGGTAATTTGCTAATAGCAGAATTAATTATATACAGTAAAGCAAAATCATATCTCAAAACTTTTAATCAATAAACTATCATGAAGAACATTGTTGTATCAGCCCTTGTATTGATGTTGTTTGCCGGAGTGGCAGGCACCATCCAAGCCATCCATGCCAGTAGAACTGGCTTGTTCAGCGAATTGTACCAACCTGCACATCCTGTGCTTACCAAAAAAGATGTATTCCATCAGGCTTCTAACAAAAAACAGTATTCAACAACTACAAAGCGAGAAAAAATTAATCGCAAAGAGATTGCAAAAAACCCGCTGCATACTGAAATGAAAATTGTTGAGCCTTTATCAAAATATACCGTTGTGAAAAATTTGGAGACTATTGAACCAAGTGAAATATATCAAGAGGTAGCTGCTCCGCTTATTAAAAAAGGATCCAAAAAACCCCGCAAGTTCAAAGCATCAATGTTCTCTCGTGGAGCAATGGATGAGGAATATTTGGAAGAGGCGAAACCCGATAGTGTTACTGTTATACCTTAAAGTGCATCTCTAAAAACCCTTCATTACTATGAAAGCCTAAAAACAAGCCCCGAATAAAATCTTATTCGGGGCTTGCTATTATAATTATAGGCTATCAATTTTAACCAATCTAATAGTTCGGTTAAGATTATTGCCTTTTAAATTCAAAAAATAAATCCCTTTTGCAAGACCAATCATATCAATAGACTCGAATGTTTCAACACCTGATGTAGTTGTTATAGTTTCAAGTTTAATAATTTTACCATCAATGTTTGAAATAGTATATGAAATCTGTCCGTCATTGCTGGTTGATATTCTCAGGCTGGTGGTTTCAACAACGGGGTTGGGATATACTGACGCACTAACTTCATTGTCCTTTTGTATATTTAGTGTTTGAACGGGTGAATAACTATATTGATTATCTTTATCTATTTGTTTAATGCGGTAATATAATACTTCTTTAGCCAATTGTCTCGACCCCAAATCTTCAAATATATAATGATTCACATTGCCATTATTTGTAGGGTTTTCCTGCCATATATATTCAAATGTCTTATTATCGAAACTACGTTCAATTTCAAAGTGATCATTGTTTATCTCCATGGTTGTTGCCCATTGTAGTTTTGCATTATTGTCATTCCACGATGCGGTGAATGAAAGCCACGTAACAGGAAGTGGCCCATAGGCTTGTACCTCATACGTTGCAGTGCTGCCCAGTTGATTTGCTGCGTCTCTCCAGGCATAAGTAAAAATAAAGGAAGTGTGCCCATTTTTTTTGATAAATACTGAAAGGTTATTGGCATTAAAGGAAGGTATCTCATACAGACCATTTGTAGTATTAAAATACTTGAATGACGAATCATTACTGGTTGGGCTTTGTACCAATAGAACTGGCTGCGTACCGTCATCGTACACCAATATTTCATTTGTGAAATTGGGCAAGGATGCGAAAACTAATGTTCTTGAGCTGTTGTTTCCTGTCAGCCCACAATACTTCCCATCCTCTGGGTCAGCACCAGAAACTTTGCCGGGTGCTATTGATGATGAACTCGCCATCACCTGCCCATCTTCTGTTCCACCCGGGGCATTCAAAATAACCTTATAGGGATAGATTTCATTCCCCGAAGGTGTGTTAAAGAAGTTGGGGTTAAGTCCAGAATAGCTTTTGTTGTAGGCATCACAAATTCTTTCTATTCCAAAGTTTGTGCTTGTAACATTGCTGGCAAGGGTATGTACTGCAATAATTCCATTGGGTAAACCTGATTCATTGCCACTCCCATTACCATTATTGCTCCCATAGTTTTCACCCACATTCACCCAAGTGTTGGGCAAAGTAATTGATGGGGCGGATCTACCAACGGTACCTTGTATGGTGCTAATAATTACTTTATAAGCACTATTCAAATTCACACTATCACTAAATAAATATACCCCTGTACCAGTGATTACTGTTACAGCTCGTGCGGTATTATTTGTGGCTGAATCTATTAGGTTTGCATATAACTGTAATGAACTTGGATTGCCAAGGCCGGTGCCATTGATTGTTGCATCCACAAGACCATTTGCGTCATTATATACTGTGCCGCCAATTGTTAGGCTAGTGAATGGCATTGTAATAGTTCCTGCTGATATCGATACTTGCGTTGCCGAATCGAGTGTTGTGTAAGTAAAGGAAATACTGCCGCTGCCGTTAAAGTTTGGATCAATTTTAAGCAAGGTCGAATCATAGTAACTAATTGTTTGATTAATAGTGACTGCAATATTATTATAATACAATATACCATTTGATGGCAGTGTCAGTATTTTAAATGAGGAACCTTGTGTTTTGGTGCCATCTTCCGCATCGCTGCCCGAA
>JAYVCI010000239.1:0-19177 GCA_043750035.1 Chitinophagaceae bacterium | reverse complement strand
TTTTTATTGGGTGATGGGTACTTGAACTATAGCAAAAAAATTATTAGTAACAAATATAGCCAACCGCCCAATACCTCTTTTTCATTCCTGATAAAATTTGATTCTTCGGGCAAATACCAGTGGAGGAATTATGTGGGCGGGGCTTATAATGCCCATGGGGTATGCTGTTATTCTCCAGACCCCAATAGCGAATTCCCTCTTATCTATAATAAGCAAACTAGGGAACTGGTAAGTGTGGGTTTCAACATTACTGACTTGTCATATACTTATATTCCCTATTATGACTCAATAAAGTATATAAACTTAAACTCAATAACAGGTACTGAGCAAATTGGTGTCATTACAGTATATGATATATCAGGGAAATTAAAAAGTATAAATTCGATGAGAGGAGTCGTTTCCCAAAAACGAATGATAAAACAATTATTGTACGACCATGACAATTCATATTATATTATTTGTGCTATTGTAGGTGCTGGGAACCGAGTGGTTATAAATTTCAAAGACACACTAATACTGTCGTCGGGCACGCTGCCTTTTGTTACTTATATGGGTAGTGGTATCATTAAATTTGACAAAAACTGGAAACTTCAATGGGGCAAATTTCTTCTAAGGGGCTTTTGGGGAGACTATATATCTGCAAGTTGGACTAAGGACAGCAATATTTTGCTGTTTGGTTATGGGATGAGAAGAACAATGATTGATACTGTTTTATACAATTTTAATGATACAGGTATAGCCATTGCCTCAACTTTTGACAGGGAAGGCCACCTGCTCAACAATAAATTTTATACAGATACTAATTTACTTGTTGGTTTTACAAAAGCAGTTAACAAAACGGGCACCAACGAAACTTTTGCTTATGGGTTCAATGGGTTTGTAAATAACAACTACAAGGGCAAATGGGGCGGGCTTACCTTAAAAAACAATGCAAAGAGTTATATATTAAGCAAGCTGGATTCTAATATGTCCCCTATTCGGACTGCTAGGATAGACGGCGTTAAGCAGCACTATCTTTTTAATGCTAATTACAATTACAATTATATAAATGAAAATACAAGCATGGGTTTATATTATAACCCCATGAAAGGTATCATATATGTTTCGGGCATAATGGCAACTGATTCCCTCCGTGTATATTTTAACAACGACAGCAACCTGGTATATACTAGCCCTAACTTAAATAACGGAAGCATGGTTCTGGCAATATCCGACAGCAACTTTGTGGGCATAGGCCCCATGCCCACCCGCCTGTGCCGTGGGCAGGGCTACAACATGCCCGTGGCTGCCCGTGCGGCTTTTGGCACCAACAACAAGTTTACTTTATATATAAGTCCTGTAGATAGTATTGTTAAAAATACGGATAGTATTGCCACCAAAAAAACTATTGTGGCAGGGGATTATATATACTTTACTGTGCCCAATAATATTACAGGGAAATATAAACTCACGATGCACAGTGATAGCGTCTCGCTTTGGTCAAACCAGTTGGAGGTATATATAGATTCTTTGCCCACCGTTTCAGTTTCTGCATCTAAAAACCCTGTGTGCATCAGCGATTCGGTTTTGCTTGTTTCTATACACAGCCACGCCGGTAAATGGTGGCTGCCGGGCAATAAAAAACCTGTGGCAAAAGATTCTATATGGATAGTGGCAAAAAGCACAAACTATTATATATATGAAAGTGGCAATGGCGGCTGTATTATATATGATACTTTAAAACTGAAAGTAAACCCGCAGCCAGTGGCCAGTGCCGGGCGTGACACCGCTGTGTGCAAAGACAATTATTATTTGATGCTGGGCAACGGTGGCGTAAACTATATGTGGAGCAACGGCGTGAACAGTGCATTTAACTATGTGCAGATAACCAATGATACCACGTTTCAGTTAACGGTTTCAGATAGTATAGGCTGTAGTAGTGCGATAGACTCAGTTAATTTTAAAATATTGTCATTGCCTTCTGTTAGCTGGGGCGGTGCCAGCAAAAAACTTTTTTGCCCCACCGATGATTCTATTATATTAGTTGCGGGGAGTCCTGCGGGAGGCACGTTTGGCGGCAATGGTATAAAGGGAAATTATTTTTACCCAAAACTTTCGGGGGCGGGCAAGCATATAATAAGTTATAGTATAATAGGCAACAATGGCTGCACCAATTCGGCCACCGATATAGTACAGGTATCGAAAGCACCGCTTGCACTGGTAAATGTTACGGGCATCACCCGTGAGTGCGAGGGCGACAGCCTTACCCTGTTCAATGCCGACACTACTAACTACAAAAAGTTCCTCTGGAGCACGGGCGATACCACTGTAATAATAAAAGCCCGAAAAACTGGCAACTATACTGTAACAGTGACCGACACACAAGGGTGTAGTGCTACATCGCCCGCACAAAATTTGGTGTTCAACCCCACTCCATCGGTATATATCACTTATATAAACGGCAAGCTAAAATGCATATCAAGCCCCGCAGCAAAAACATGGCTGTGGAGGCTTGACGGCAACCAATTGCCAAACGATACTACCGATGAAATAAACAACCCTGCTAAGGGAACCTACGGCGTAAAAATAAAAGACATACATGGCTGCATCGGATATTCGGCTGCTTATGTATTCACGGGCATATATAATATACCCGGCAACGATTATTATATACAGTACGACCATGCTGCTAAAACAATAAGTATATACAATTGCCCTGTAAACACTAATATAAGGATGGTAGATGCTAGTGGCAGATACATTTACAGCGGCACTTGCAGCGGTAATCCAACTGTAGTTGATATGAGTAGTTTTGCCCCGGGATTGTATAATATAGTTGGAGACAAGGGTACTTTTAAGGTACTGTGGTGGTAGGGTATGTAACACCTTCGGGTTTCCTTTTATTCTAATCCTTTTCAAGTTTTACAATTTGGTTTTTCCCACACTTAGTTTTCCAACTACTTATCAATTATATTTGCAACCCACAAAACCATTTAACACATGAAAAAAATACCCATACTCTTTTCCATGCTATGTATTCAACTAGCAGCAATGGCACAGGTTAGCAGAAATGCCGCTGTAGAACTGATAGCTGTTACCGATAAAGCAAACCACAGTATTACCCTGCAATGGTGGCCCGATACTAACTGCAATAATTATGTAGTATATAAAGTAAATGCATCGGGTGTGTTTAGCAAATTGAAAACGCTCAAAAAAACAGATACCGCCTTTAAAGATACCAATATTATAGTAGGTAAAGCTTATGAATACGAGGTGGTAAAAACTACTGGAGGGGTAAATGGTGTGGGTTTTATCAATGCGGGAATAGAAATTCCATCAGTAGGCTATCGTGGCCGCATGGTATTAATTTGCGAAAAACAAATGGCCACTGCTCTCAGCAATGAGGTGGCCGATTTGCAAGCCGATTTGGTTGCAGATGGTTGGTTTGTACACCGACTGGATGTACCTGCAAATGGCAAGGTAGATTCGATAAAATCCCTGCTCGATGATATGTGGACATTATATAGTAATGACCTAAAAGCAATATACCTTTTGGGCCATGTGCCTATCCCCTACTCAGGCAATATTAACCCCGATGGCCATGCTGACCATAAAGGTGCTTGGCCCGCAGATGGTTACTATGGCGATATGGACCAGTACTGGCCCGACCTTAGCGTAAACAACAGCACTGCAACCCGCACAGAAAACCGTAATGTACCCAAAGATGGCAAGTTCGATTACAGCTCATTCCCGGGAATGGTGGAGCTAGAAGTAGGGCGTGTGTACCTGGGCGATATGCCTGTGTTCAGCCAAAGTGAAACAGAGCTGATGCAAAAATATTTACAGAAAGCACACAACTTTAAAATGGGTAATACCAAACCCGAAATGTATGCTGTAATTGACGACAACTTTGGATATTTTGGTGGCGAAGCCTTTGCCGCAAATGCTTGGCGTAATTTCGCCCCATTGCTTGGCCTTAACAATTATAGCGATGGCAAGTATTTCAATTCAATGAAAACCCATCCCTACTTATGGAGTTATGGCACTGGCGGTGGAACATACACTAGTGCAAACGGAGTGGGCAATCAGGATAGTTTTAAATATGATACTTTGATGGGCACTTTCTCCATGTTGTTCGGCAGCTACTTTGGCGACTGGGATGTAAGCAATAGTTTTCTTCGCGGCCCTTTGGCATCGCCTAAATCCAGTGTACTTACCAATGCGTGGGCAGGCCGTCCTTGGTGGCAATTTCACCACATGGCATTGGGCAATAACATAGGTTTCTCGGCCAACCTTGCCATGAACAATACCGGTACTTATTCTAACGGCTATTCCTTTGGAAATGGTTTTGTACATATATCATTAATGGGCGATCCTTCGCTGCGGATGCAATATGTGCAGCCGCCCTCACAAATTGTAGTGAAGGCCAGCACCAATGGCCAACAAGCAGAATTGAGTTGGAAAACTTCACCCGATAGCCGTGTAATAGGTTATCATATATACCGTTCCGATAAGTTGTTGGGCATGTACCAACAGCTCACCACAAGCCCCGTTACTAGCACAAGCTATACTGATATCACGCCCAAAAATGGCAACAATGCTTATATGGTTCGTGCGGTGCTTTTGGAAGAAACACCATCAGGCAGCTATTATAACCAAAGCTTGGGAATAAGCGGTGAAGTGAAATTAAATACAGGTATTACACAAGCTACAACAAGCACTATAGAAATGAGCGTTTACCCCAATCCTGCCAAAGATATATTATATATTCAAACACCCAATAACACCAACATTTTCACCGTATCAGTATTTGATTTGCAAGGCAAAGAAGTAGCCCGAAAAAACATAAAAGGAAACCTCAACACCCTCGATTTGCAAAGCTTTTCAAAAGGTGTCTATATGCTACAATTATATAATAATGAAATATTAAAAACTGTTAAATTTGTTATAGAGTAAACTAGGGGTAAGGAATAAGGAGTAAGGGCCATCCGGCAGCAAACCACCGACCACCCCTTACCCCTTATTCCTTACCCCTTATTCCTCACTACTAATATGAACTCCTGGCAATTCTACCAATACACCCAATACCCTGATAACCTAAACCTGCACGATGAAGTACAGTTGAGGGGGCTTATCAAGAATTACCCCTATTTTCAGGCGGCCCATTTGTTATTGGCAAAATGCTTGAAAAACCAGGACAATTATTCTTTTGAAAAACAGCTAAAATTGGCGGCACTTTATGCCCCAAACAGATCCTTATTATATAGTTTATTAAAGTCGGCGAATAAGCCTGTGATACTGGAAGATATAGCTTTCCCTGTGGTAGAAAAAACGGTGGAGATACCCGTGAGCACAGAAGCAGAACCCATGGAAACAGTGGAAGCGGAAATTAAAGTTGAACCAGAAATTGAAGTAGGGGCAGTAGATAGTATTATAGAAACCGAACCAGAAACAGTGGAAGAAACAGAAACGCCACAAACCGCTGATACTATAGAAACACCTACCGAAGCCGAGACCGTGGAACCCGAATTGCCCGATGGCGTTATCTATATTACTGAAACCATAACTCCAGAAATTATAGAAGAAGGAAAGATTATAAAAGACACCGTTACCGAAGAGCCTGCTATAGAAGAGGAAACAATGGTAGCAGATAAAATAGTTGAAGAACCTGTAGTTGAAAATCAGATTGCAGCAGAGATTATTATTGAAGAATTATATATTGAACCCGTTATAGAAGAAACCGTAGCACAACCAATTGCCGAAAGGACTTTTAGTGATTGGCTTAAGCAAACTGCTTCCAATGGAGGTAGTGTTTTCATGGGCAATAAAGCTGGAACCACTACTTTAAAACAACCAGAAACCAATTATATAATACCCAACAGGCCTTCTGAAAATTTAGCGGGACAAACCATGCTAACTATTGCAAAGGCGAAACCCGTTGAAACTGCAAAACCCACCTTCTCTGACGAAATTCTGGAAAAGTTCATCAGCTCCAATCCCACCATTAGCCGACCCAAAACCGAGTTTTTCAACCCATCAAAAGCAGCAAAGAAGAGTTTGGAACCCGATGAAAACCTTGCTACTGAAACACTTGCCAAAATTGCCCTGAAACAAGGGAACTATCTGAAGGCTATAAAAATTTATGAAAAATTAAGTTTGAGATTCCCAGAAAAATTCACCATATTTGCAACCCAAATTAAAAAGATTAAAACCGAAAATAATTTAGAATAATATGTTCACTTTTTTATGCATTATACTTATCATCTTCTCTATCATATTGGTATTGGCGGTGTTGATACAAAACCCTAAAGGTGGCGGCATTGCTGCCAACTTCAATTTCCCTCAGCAAATAGTGGGCGTACAGCGTACTAGCGACCTTATAGAAAAAATAACCTGGGGTGTTGCCATCGGCATCTTCGTAATATGCCTAGGCACCAGCTTTAGCAAACCCGACCAAGGCCAAGGCTTCGACACCAAAGTAAAAGACCATTTCGATAATTCTGCTGCACCTGCAACGCCTCCGGGCCAAGCACAGCCAGCAGCACCTGCTAAGCCAGATTAATTAATAAAAATATTTTGAAGAAAAGCCTGAGCGAAAGTTCGGGCTTTTTTGTTTTTGGGAAATATCAGTAGTGCCTAACAACCCGAGACGATTTGCAATCGTCTTGCACAGGGTTTGTGGTTTGCAACCACAATGTAAAACTATACCTTTGCCACCACCATGGCAGGTCAATATCATATAAGAGACGAAGACAGTATATATTTTCTCACACTTACTGTTATTGAGTGGATTGATGTTTTCACTCGTAAAGATTATAGAGATATAATCTTGAAAAACCTTTCATTTTGCAGAGAAAATAAAGGCCTTAAACTACATGCATTCGTTATCATGTCCAACCACCTTCACCTCTTAGCATCATCCAACCAAAAGTCTGAAAAGGACCTGGGTGACATCATTCGTGATTTTAAAAAGCATACTGCAAAAGAACTTTATGCCACTATAAGGGATAACCCGAAGGAAAGCCGCAGAGAGTGGATCACCCACAAATTTGAATGGTATGGCAAAACGACACCAGGAAATAAAAACATCAAATTTTGGAAAGATGGCAATCATCCCATTCCCATATACGGTAATACCATGATGGATGAGAAAATGGATTATATACATCTGAATCCTGTAAGGGCTGGCTACGTATCAAAGGCATCTGATTGGTTATATAGCAGTGCGATAGATTATTCAGGTGGAAAGGGATTGATTGAGCTGGATATGATTGATTGAGTGTTGTATCGCATCATATTGCGGTTACAAACCGCATTCCTTGTGCAAGACGATTGCAAATCGTCTCGGGTGGGTATCTTCGTTATTTGCCTAGGCACCAGCTTTAGCAAACCCGACCAAGGCCAAGGATTCGATACCAAAGTGAAGGATGCTTATGATAACTCTCCTGCCCCTGCAACGCCTCCGGGCCAACAACAACCAGGAGCACCTGCAAAATAATCTTCTAAAAAATATTAGAAAAAGCCTGAGCAAAAGTTCGGGCTTTTTTGTTTTTGGAAAATATCATAACAATTGAGAATACAACATTTACTACTATATTCGCAGTTCAAAAAACTAACTATAGAAAACATGGATTTCAAAGATTCAATAAAACTCCTTGGTGAAAGAATAGCTAAACTCAAAGACCAAGTTAATACAGAAGAAGCCACCAAAAATGCATTCATAATGCCCTTTATAAAAGAGCTTGGCTATGATGTATTCAATCCTCATGAGGTAACACCTGAACTAGTTGCCGATATAGGTATGAAACAGGGTGAAAAAATAGATTATGCTATTATGCGAAATGGGGAACCTATCATTCTTATCGAATGTAAGCACCATGCATCGCCCCTTACGATTGAAAATGCATCACAACTTTTTAGATATTTTCATACTACTAAAGCAAAGTTTTCAATTCTTACTAATGGCATTGAATACAGGTTCTATACGGATTTAATGGAACCCAATAAAATGGATCAAAAACCTTTTTTCGTTTTCAATATAACTGATATGAGGGACAATCAGATTGAAGAACTTAAAAAATTCCACAAATCGCATTTTGATTTTGCTAATATCTTAAATTCTGCTACCGAGCTTAAATATACGGGCGAGCTAAGAGCTTTATTAAATAATGAATTTAACAACCCAACTCCTGATTTTGTTAGGGTTATAACCAAGCAAGTTTATTCTGGCATTATTACAAATAAAGTCATTGACCAGTTCACTAATCTCATTCGCAAATCGTTTCAGCAAAATATAAACGACCTCATTACTGATCGTCTTAAAAACGCTCTCCAAAAAGAAGAAGAAGTTAATAAAGAGACTGAAGCCATTGAAATAAAAGAAGGCGTTAATAAAATAGTAACCACTAATGATGAACTTGAGGCTTTTATGATTGTTAAAACCATATTACGCCAAAAAGTAAAAGTTGAAAGAGTTACATATCGTGATGCTCAGTCATACTTTGCTATCATATTGGACAACAATATTCGTAAAACCATTTGCCGAATTTATCTTGGCACTAAAAAATACATCGGTATAATTGATGCAGAAAAAAAAGAAATAAAATATGAAATAAATTCTCTCGATGATATATTTCGCTACTCCGACTTATTGACAAACTCTGTTGAAAGCTACGAAAAATCAAAAGAACCTGTTTCATAAATAATCACGCTCTTTGCCGGTTATATATTATAATACATTGGTGTGAAAAATTGTTGAATATATATAATAATCCGTGAAATCTGCGTAATCCGTTTTTCGCCGCGGCGAACGCGATTCAGCAGTGGATGTTTATCTCCACCTATACCCATCATCATCCACAAAACCTTTAAGGTATTTGGGAATAAACCAACAGAACCTGATAGCGGGGAAATAATCGAGTTTGGTTTTGGTATCATATTGCCGCTCGTCATAATTAAACCCACGGCGGTTTACGGTCAAAGCTTCATTAAGCTCTAACCCTATTTGAAAGTTTACAGTTTTGTGTTTGGAATCCATATATTGATACGCAATATATTGGCTTAGGCACAGTCCGCTGTGGAACCTGTCATACCCACGTTTATAATCGGGGTAAAGTTGTGGTGCACCTTCGCCCGGTATTTCTAAACGCAGTTTGTGCTGTAAATATCCTGCCCCAAAACTTAGCAATATACCCGTTCCGGTATTGCGTTTTTTGTTGAGTAAAAATACTTTGCCCACCTCGCCCATTATCTGAACTCCCCTTGCATAATAACGGGGCTGTATCAGGCTGCCATCAGCATTTATTATATCTCCATCAAAAGTATTGATATACTGCAGGGGGTTCACCATGGTTACTTTATTGCCAAACATAAAACGTCCGTAAACGCCAAGTTGCCAACGGTTGTCTGATTTGTATCCCACTCCAAATCCAATTGCACTCATCACCCCGAATTTTTTACCCATCTCGCCCATAGGTTTTAAGGGTGTATATTGAAAACTATACATCACTGCCCTATTGGGGTGTTTTAATGGTTTTTTTTGTTGGGCATATATATTTGAATGGGCTAATAATAAAATACATATCAATGTCGTCATTGCGAGAAACGAAGCAGAGGCGGTGCGGAGGGGTGACGAAGCAATCTCATTTATTAATTTGTCATGCTGAGTCTTATCGAAGTATTGACAAATTTGAAGTGTGCTCCTCCGAACGTCGTCTTCGATAAACTCAGACTGACAGTTATATGTTTTCCTCGTAATGACGCGGAGGATTATAATAAATATATGAGTTAACTTTTTCAAAAAAAATATAAGATATGTATACCTTAACGCTTGTTTAATATTTTTGGTTGTATGCTATAGTCAAAATACTTTCTCGGCAAACTGCTCTAATTCTTTCCCACTATCAGCCAATACTTCTTTGTGTAATGAATTGCCATGACTATCCATTGTACATATAGCCCTGAAGCCTTCCACTTCTATTTGCCACATGGCTTCGGGCGTACCAAATTCCAAGCATTTTCCATCCACAACTTCTTTAATACAACGGGCATAATATTGTGCAGCTCCGCCAATTGCATTCAAATATATAGCACCGTGTTCTTTGCATGCTTCCAAAGTTTTTGGCCCCATACCGCCTTTGCCCATCACTACTCTTGCTCCTGTTTTTTTCAATATAGTTCCTTGATAAGGTTCTTCACGCATACTTGTGGTTGGGCCTGCCGCAGTAATTTTCCATTTACCATCTGCATCTTTATTTATTACTGGGCCGCAATGATATATAACCGCACCGTGCAAATCGAAAGGTGCATCGTGCTCTAACATATAATGGTGCATGGCATCGCGGCCTGTATATATAATACCGTTAAGCTCTACTATTTCACCTGCTTTTATGGTACGTATTTGCTCTTCGCTAATGGGCGGAGTTATACTATGTACTTTTATTTCCGATTTTTTTTCAGTAACTGTTTCATCATACATTTTTTTGGGCTCATCTGCATCACGATACATCCATTCTTTAATACTTCCATCTTTAATATTGAGCTTAACGCCTAACCTGCGATATGCCCAACAGTTATATGCTACACTCACAAAAAACGAAGCCGGAAGTCTATTATACTTTCCTATTTTGCAACCAAGCAAAGTAACCAATCCGCCAAAACCCATGGTGCCAATTTTTAATTTATCGGCATTGTCCATTATATAGTTTTCCAAATCACGCAACACAGCATCTGGATTTTCATCATCTACCCTTCTAAACAATTGTTCTTTGGCAAGTGCATAGCCACTGGTTCTATCGCCACCTATACCCACACCTATAAAACCTGTGGAGCAGCCCTGCCCCTGTGCTTGCCATACTGCATGCATAATACATTTGCGTATGCCATCCACATCACGGCCTGCTTTTCCCAAATGTTCCAATTCGCAGGGCAGTGAATATTGTATATTTTTATTTTCGCATCCTCCACCTTTTAATAGCAATCTGATATCTATATAATTTTCGCGGTGCTGATGAAAATGTATAACTGGGGTGCCGGGTCCTAAATTATTTCCTGTATTGGTGCCATCTATTGGGTCAACAGAATTGGTGCGGAGCTTACCAGTAATTGTAGCATGGGCTACCATTCTTTTAATCACCTCTTCAAGCTCAATTTGATCAAGACCTACCGGAGTTTTTATTGCAAAAGTAAGCATACCGGTATCTTGGCAAATAGGACCTACATCGTGGCAGGCCATGTCAATATTATTGGCAATGGTATCGAGTGCAATTCCCGCTTTGGTTCCCTTCAGTTCTGTATTATGTGCTTTCAATACAGCCCTACGCACATCGCTGGGTAAGTTGGTGCTGGTTTCTACTATTAAGTTGTAGATGCTTTGTTCTAGTGTTGTCATTGTTAGTAGTATCAAGTAGCGGGTATCAGGTATCAAGTAATTGTCGCTGCTTCCGCGTTGTTGTTTTTGTTCTGTATATTTGGTATCAAGTAGCTAGTATTTGTCGCTGCTTCCGCGTTGTTATTTTTTGTTTTCTTTTAGATTTGACAACTTCTGTTCTTGCTACCTAACAAAGTTGTCAAATCATTCATCTTTTGCCATATTTGCCGGTACCAAATACCTGATACCTTACTTGCTACTTGATACCATTTCACACTCTATTATAATCCCCAACCCAATTATTAATTCGTTTCTTGATTTCAGTATTAGAAAGTTTTTCATTTATCGCTTGCTCTACCAAACTTGGCAACTCATTGTCTGATGCGAAACGCAGGGCTACAATTTGTCGGCTGTTCAATCGCTCGTCAAGTGTTTTATTATATAATATATAATGTCTGAAATTTAATTCTTGTTTTATAAGTCTGTCTTGCAAGGCAAATATTCTAACATAGCTATATATAAACAACCCAACCAATGCTACTGATATTCCTAGCAAATGAATTGATATATATAACTTTTCGCAGTGATATAATCTATAACCAAAACTAAATGCGGATGAAAGAAAAATTAAAACCAATAAAGCACATAAGTATAATACAAACGGTTTTATTTTCTGACGGTGGTTGGTATAGTTTTGGTTTTGCATTATATATATTATATTATTCCTAATTAAATTTTAATTGTATAATGGTTAATGGCTTACGCCTGATTTACATGCTACTAATGTCATCCTGAGCGTAGTCGAAGGGTGATACTTCCTCCTTCCTTACTCCTTATTCCTTATTCCTTCTTCCTTCCTCCTTATTCCTCTATCATACTTCCCTATTCACATCCCATTGCTCCAAGTAATCAGCTATCCGACGCAAGAAAGTTCCACCCAATGAACCATCCACAACACGGTGATCATAACTTAGTGAAAGAAACATCATGTGGCGGATAGCAATCGTATCTCCATATTCAGTTTCCATAACGGCAGGTTTCTTTTTTATAGTGCCTGTGGCCAATATTGCAACTTGGGGTTGGTTTATAATTGGTGTGCCCATCAAATTACCAAAACCGCCCACATTGGAGATTGTAAAAGTTCCACCCTGTATATCATCAGGACTTAATTTATTGTTACGGGCTTTGTTCGCCAAATCGTTCACTGCCTTTGTGAGGCCAAATAAATTTAACTGGTCGGCATTGCGAATAACGGGGACTATTAAATTACCCGAGGGCAATGCTGCGGCCATTCCTATATTAATTGATTTGCGTTTGATAATCTGGGTACCATCAACCGATACATTTATTAATGGAAAATCTTTGATTGCTTTGGTAACCGCTTCAATAAAACAGGGTGTAAAAGTAATTTTTTCACCTTCGCGTTTTTCAAATGCGGTCTTGTGTTTCTCACGCCACATCACCAAATTGGTAACATCGGCCTCCACAAAACTGGTAACGTGCGGACTCGTCTGCATACTCATCACCATGTGGTCGGCAATAAGCTTACGCATACGATCCATCTCTATAATTTCATCGCCCGGCATCAGTGCTATTTTCGACCCGCTATTTAGCGTACTAATTGCTGCCAAAGATTCTGATTTCTTTTGTTCGATAGGTTGCGAAACTTGAGGGGCTGATTTTTTTGTTTCTGATGCTTCCATTTTTATTTCTTGTGAAGCTGCTGCTGGTGTTTCAACTGTTGCTGAAAGTTTGCGACCGCCATTAATATAGGCCATAATATCGCGTTTTGTAACACGGCCTTCGCTGCCGGTTCCGGGTATCTGCTCCAGTTCGCTCATGGATACATTTTCACCTTTGGCAATATTCAAAACCAAGGGACTATAGAAACGGTTTCCTTGTTGAACCGCAACAGGTTTAGCCGTTTGTACTGCATGTTCTATTTGTTTTTCTATGATAGCAACTGGCTCTGGGCTAGGCTCAGGCGTAGCGACAACAGGAGGCGGGGCTGTTTGTGTTGCCCCAACTTCAAGGCCAATAATAGCGATAGGCTGACCCACTGCTACCACATCGTTTTCATTATATAATTTCTTTAGCAGCACACCGCCTTTGGGTGTTGGTACTTCGCTGTCCACTTTGTCAGTTGCTATTTCTAGCACACTTTCATCAGCAGCAATAGTATCGCCCTCATTTTTGAGCCAGCGAATAATGGTAGCCTCTGCTATGCTTTCACCCATTTTGGGCATAATAAGTTGAAATTCTGACATCTTAATATTTAATGATTTAATGATTTGCGATTTAATGATTTTTTCAAGAATCGCTTGTGGCAAAATTAAGGTATTTATATAATTTAGGAAACCCCAAGTTTTCCGCAATGCTCTGCATAGCTTTTGAAGCGTTTAAACGCTCCAAAAACTACTCCCCAAAAACCTCTTTCAGCTTCTCTTCCAAAGCTTCGCCACGCAAATTCTTGGCTACAATCTTTCCATTTTTATCAACCAATACGCTAAAAGGTATCGAGCTCACGTTAAACTTGCGGGCAATATCTGCATCCCAAGCTTTCATTTCGCATACATGGGCCCAATCAAGTCCATCTGCTTTGATGGCGGCTGTCCAGCGGGCTTTATCTGTATCGAGTGAAACCCCCAATACTTCAAAACCTTTACTATGATACTTGGCATACGCTTTAAGCAAATTGGGATTCTCAGCACGACAAGGCCTGCACCACGATGCCCAGAAATCGACTAATACATATTTGCCCCTGAAATCTTTAAGTGAAATTGCTTTTCCATCGGGATTGTTCAACGTGAAATTTTCCATCTCAGTACCAATCGCCGTCGAACTTGAGGCTTTCACAAATTTGTGTATACGGGCAAATGAAGGCTCATTGCCAAATCGTGCAAAATGTTTTTTGTCAATGTCCACATAAAATATTTCAAACTCTTTTAGGTATGATTCCAATATCTGCATGGACTGTTGTTGGTCCTGACCCGGAGGTGGTATAAGATACAGTGCACAGAATACCGCACCGGCACTGGGCTCACGGTCGGTTACTAATTTTTGGAGTTTTCTGGCACGTTCGTCGAACAACCTTTGCATGGTCAACTCATAGTGCCTTTTAGCGAATCGGGTATCTGACCACTGCGAAATTTTTGGGAGGTTTCAGAAAGTGCTTTATAGGATTCGTTGTTTCTTAAATAATAATACTGCAACTCCTCATTGTCTTTATCACCTTTAACAGTATAGGGAATCTCTTTGTTCTCAGGTTCTATTATTACTTCTACATTGGTAACAGAATCTAAATATACAGGGATATTCGTTGTTGAATTATTATACCTTATTAAATAAAAATGCGGCGTGCTGCCTGTACCTTTAAAATTGAACTCGCCTTTTTCATCAATCTGTGTGCTATCAATGGTTTTCACGCCTTCAAACGACACTTCGGTAAGTTCTATTTTATTAATGTTTTTAAATGTTTTAAAACGACCTTTCAACTCGTATCCTTTTTTCTTTTGAGTAGCAGCTTCTTCACTGCTCGATGAACAAGCAACGATAGCAAAGTTTAAAATTAAAGTGGCTGCAATTATATATTTTTTCATAAATTTATTGTTCATTATATTCTTCAAATATTATATGGTATTTTTCCAGTTGGTTTAGAATGGGCAAATATAATTCTTTTTCTGTAGGAATTATAACGCCCCGTGCTGCAATTTTGTTTCCAAGTATAAGTTTGGCAGCTATACCCAGGGGCAAACCCACTGTTTGTGCCATGGCAGTATGGGTTTGGTCTTTACCTTTCACCACCAAAGTAGCAGTGTTGGTTTTGTGTTTTCCGTTTTGTTCGTACTCAAATATATGGTGCATCACTATCATATCGAGTTCATGCGGTTCCAATTGCCATTTTTGTGCCAATAAGTGTTGCAGTATTTGGGCAGGGCTGTGCGAGCCATTGGGTATTAAATTGTCGCTATATAAATCTAACCATTGTATATTTGATATAATAGTGTGGTGATTGGTAGCATATACTTTTATATAATCTTCTAAACTTTTAAATCCATTTGGCAAATAACTATTAACCCAGCTTTTATAACTCAAACTATTACAATCCACTTTATAAGTATCATCTGTAAGCCCCAGTGAAACCAATATATTCCAGCCTTCGCTGTAGGGAGCTATTCGCAAAGTGCCACGCAATACCTCTTTTGCTTTTTGCAATTTATAAGGTATTATATAATTCAGTGAATCACGATTGGCATACGCTTCATATATTCCATATTTTCCCAAATTTATAGTTTCCAATTCGCTAAAAATTCTTTGCGGAGTTATATAATGTATCTTCCCATTTTTTAGAAATTGTGCCGTAGCTTGTCCTGCTAAAATAACATTTCTTGGGTTCCACGTAAATTTATAATGCCACGGATTATTGTCGAATTCGGGTGCTACAAGTCCGCCGCAATAGGAGCGGAATGAAGTTATTTCGCCGCCTTGCTCTCTTATTTCATCCATCACTTTCATGGCTGATAAATGATCGATGCCCGGATCTAAACCACATTCGTTTAATAATATAATATCTTTTTTCACAGCCTCATCATGCAGCTCTTGCATAGCAGGTGATACATAAGAAGCTGTAACCAAGTGTTTGCCATACTTCACACAGTCCACTGCTGCCAATGGGTGCAGGGTGGGCGGCAATAGAGATATAACAATATCGCAAGCAGAAATTTCTTCCGCCCTCAGTGTTTCGTTTTGTATATCGAATTGTATCGGCCTGGCGTTTGGATGGTTGTTACATTTAGCTTTGGCCATATCCAAATCTACATCACCCACGGTTACCTGCCAGTTCTCTTCAGCAGATTGCTCCAACAAATAATCAATCAATGATGCCGATGATAGGCCCGCCCCGATTACCAATATTTTTTTCATATTTGGTGCAAAGGTAATTTACGATGTACGATTTACCTCGCCGCGGCGAGTACGATTTGTTTTTAAAATCCCCTCTTGAGAGGGGGTGTGTATGGCTGAGCTAGGCAGGGGTGTGTTCATACTGCCTATGGTTGGTCTTTTGACCAACCACACATTCCCACCACCCACAATTTGAATTATGAATTTTAAAACCGTTATTTGCTTTTCTGATATAACACATTTTTATTTGAAACTTATAATGCTGAAGAAATATATATTTACGTTTTTCTGTTTTGCGATTGTGATGAATTGTTTGGGACAGGATTATTTAGGAACTTGGGAATATACTTCTTCCCTTATCATCAAAACAAATAAGCAATATATCAATATTTGTTGTAAAGACTCTTATAAAAAATTGTATATATCAATTGATAGTAACCAAAAATGTACTGGTTATGAATCCGAAAGCCAAAAAATTATATTTAAGAATAATAATTTGACCAAAATTCCTGACAAATACTATGATACCATATTATCTGTAAATGCTGACACACTTAGAATATTAGACGCTGAAAATTATATAAGTATATATATTAGAATACCGCATAAATTATATGACTCTTTGCTAATGAAAATAAAGTATAGAAGAGAATATAGCAACGACCGAAGAAATCCTGACGATGTTTTGATATTTACAAACTCTATTAATCCGAATAAAAGAATAATATACAGTCCAAATTCTTATGCTTTCACAAGTTTTACATTGTTTGACTCCGTAGAATACACGTCAGCATTAACTACATATAATGGAGCTATTTCCAATTTTGATTCAAATAATATTTATTTAAATTACTTCAGATTAAATATCCTTACTAATATTGACAGAGAAGGTAATTATATACAACATTATTATTTCTCTAATAATGATTCAACTATTCAGTTAAAAATAAAAGATATAAAATATTGTGAAATACAAACAAATAAATTTGAAAATATAGCTAATTGGGGTGGCATTTTTATTGCATCGGGAATAGCGACCTCTCTAGTTTTAGCCCCACTCGTCAGCATCAATTACCACAATTTTAATTTTAATTCCAAACGATATTATCATTGGGCACTCGCTGGCCTTGGTGCAACAGGTATTGGTCTAACCTTAAACCTAACTCACCAACCACGCAGAATAGATATATTACAACCAAACGAAACTCCTGCAAAAAACAAATGGCGGGTACAATATTATAAAAAATAAAAAAAGTGTTTCCACATATGGAAACCCACTTGTACCTTTGCAAATAAGTTAATATTTGATGAAACAAAAGTTTGAAGTATTATTTATGGCAGAAGCGAGGGAATTTCTTGCTAGTCTTGATATTAAAACAAGAGATAAAATCATTTTTAATATTGACAGGTCAAAACTTCATAATAATAAAGAACTTTTCAAGAAACTGAACGAAAACATTTGGGAGTTTAGAACTTTGTTTAACAAAACCCATTACCGCCTCTTTGCTTTTTGGGACAAGAGTGGCAACAAAGAAACATTGGTTATTACTACACATGGAATAGTTAAGAAAACTCAAAAAACTCCTGATAAAGAAATTGACAAAGCAGAAAATTTAAGAACACAATATTTAAAATCCAAAAAATAAATACCATGAGAACAAGTAGCAAAATGAAACTTTATAGTCTTGATGAAATTAAAGACGAATTTATCGGCAAACGTGGAACCGAAAAACGTGAGTTATATGAACAAGAGCTTCAATTGGAAATACTAGGCGACATGATTAAGCAAGTGCGACTCGATAGAAATATGACTCAGGAACAACTTGGAAAATTAATTGGCGTTCAAAAAGCTCAAATATCTAAACTTGAGAATAACGCCACCAATGTTACTATGGACACCGTATTGAAAGTATTCACTGCATTAAAGGCAAAAGTGAGTTTCAAAGTAGAACTATTGAATCAAAAGGTGAGAATTGCTTAATAAAAATTAGATTAAATACAAACTTTCTGCTACTCTTAAATTCAACCCACCAACCCCGCAGAATAGATATACTACAACCAAATGAAACTCCCACAAAAAACAAATGGCGGGTGCAATATTATAAAAAATAAGCTCTCCATTTTTTTACAATTCCAAAAGCATATATTATCAGAAGTGCGACTGATAATTTGGTAATACGATACGCTAGATTTACATTTGTCAAAAAAAACAGCATGGGATTTACAGTAGCGATATCAAATAATAGAACCCCGATAAAGAAGAATATATGGATAATTCTCTTTCTAAGTGTTTTCACTTGTGTGTGGGCGAATTCATTTATAGGGACCACAAATATCAATAATTGGATACTTGAAAATGTACTCACATTTATATTCCTAATATTTCTAATATCAACCTATAAACGCTATCAATTTAGTGATTTAACTTATATGCTCATTTGTATTTATTTGTGCTTACATGTGTATGGCTCAAAATATACCTATGCCGAAAATCCATTTGGATATTGGCTACAGTCTGTTTTCTCAACCACAAGAAATCATTATGATAGAATTGTACATTTTAGTTTTGGGTTTCTGCTTGCATATCCCATGAGGGAATTATTTTTAAGATGGGTAAAATATCCTAAAACTGTATCATGGATTTTGCCTATTGAAATTACCTTATCAGTCAGTGCATTCTACGAATTAATAGAATGGGCAGTAGCCGATGTATTCTTTAAAGCCCAAGGCGATGCATACTTAGGAACTCAGGGCGATATTTGGGATGCACAGAAAGATATATTCTTGGCATTTATTGGTGCGATATTATCTACTACAATTGTTTCTTTGGTCAAAAAAATATTCAAGGTTTATGAAAAGAATTAGGTTAAAAACACCTCGTTATATATAGAAAACTATAACACCAATAAAAAAAACCCGCTGTTAGGG
>JAYVCI010000238.1:0-3116 GCA_043750035.1 Chitinophagaceae bacterium | reverse complement strand
ACGACTCGGATTAATTCAACTTCGCCAAATGCCTACTCTCTTCCCAATAATAACTGTTGCATCTGTTTTGGCTATGCCTATGGCGGTAGCCTTGCCTATTCCAGAGTTTTCGCTGGTGATGCGTACTGTTTTATTCATGGGTATGTGAGGTTTATTTTAGGACAAATGTATATGAAAGGAATGTATTTCCAAGTGGATTATTTCGCAGTAATTAACTTGAGTATATCAATCAATCTTCACATTCAAATTTCGATTAAATATATTTTGCCCATTATTATATATTCCAATCACAAAATAACCATTGCCATTATTAGTCATTCCCACATAGTCCATCATTTCCCTCACATCAATATTCTTAAAGTTATCTATTGTAAATTCCTTTACATCTATTTTAGGATTTATTCCCGAAACTCCAACTTCAAATTTGATAGTGATGTTTGTTCCTGCGGTATTTTTATTTTTGAATCTGGGTGTAAAAGCTAAATTCTTTATCTGCTCAGGAGAGATGAATTGGTTATCTATTCTCTGTCCATTTAATATTTGTTCAACTGCCCAAATTTCTTGAGTTTGCTGTTCGGGCACTTGTTTAATAAACTCACCATTTTTCCAATACTCTGAATATCGTTTTTGCCCATGTTCATTATAATATGTCCATGTTCCATCTGGCGAAATGCAATAACCTTTATAAAAAGCACTGTCCCAATCACCAGTTTCATTTTCTCTATAATGACCCAATACTTTTACAATTCCATTAGTATAATATTCAATCCAAAATCCAACTGCACAATCAGTATATTGAATTCCTTTCCATTTTAAAATGTCATTTGCATCATAAGTTTCCAAAATACACGGTTTACAACTTGTCATATTTTTCCATGTACTATAATATTTGTCATAAACAGATTTATCGATTATTTTATCATTCAATTTGTAGTTTGTGCCATCACCTGACAACAGACCAACACCATAAAATTTCTTTGTCTCTAAATTCTTATAAACCCATTTGGTCGTATCCGTTTCTGTTGTATCAATCTGGGCAAATGAATTATTATACAAGATAGAAAATAAAATAAACGAAGTGATTTTAAGCCACATATAATTTGATTAGTTATATTATCAAACGATTTTTTTATGAAATTATTGTCTGAATCACCGATTGTTTTGTGATATATAATCCGTGATTCGCCGCGGCGAACTTAAATCCGAGTAATCCGTGATTCAGACAATAAACATTTTATTTCACAACAATAATATAATACAAAATTCAATTACACAAAAAACAGCGACAATACCTTTGCACCGCTTACTAAAATGGATTAGGTAAGGATTAGTTGTACAATGGGCTGCCCGCTATGGCGGCCTTTGTGCGTAGACGTCACTCTCTTTCGCCGCGGCGAATCTCTCCAAAGGAGAGAGACGGTACTGCTCGGGGTTTGCAAACTTTATGCGATAATATATTGTTTATCGGCTCTAATATGCAATCAACATCTATTTCTAACAATTCAGACAATAAACAATTATATATTATGCCTCCTCCAGTTTTTTCTTATAAGTCATCCCAATAATTAACCAAAAACACCACAATACTGTATTGATACAGATGGAGGTAAGCGGGAACCACCAACCAAATATGACCACAGCCAGGTTGATAAAGAAACCAAATATGGTATATTTTTTACCATCCTTCAAAAATTGATGTGACTCGCTATCTTTTGCCAGAAGTTTGGGTTTCTCAATGGCCATCCACATAATATTCCATCCAATACTGTTTAGTAGGCAGGCCATATTAAATAGGAAAATGGCAGGTTGTGCGTAGTCTGTTTGTATATATTCGCCCAATAATGCAGATGGAAATGGGAGTACTACAATAGTTAGTAAAAAAAAACCATTGGCGTACATAAACTGGGGTGAGGTTTTGTCCAGTTCTTCAAATATACCGTGGTGATTGACCCATGCAATAAGTATGACCAAGAAGCTCAATACCAATGCGAAGAACGAGGGCCACAGATGCGTGATGGCATGCCACATATCGGAAACAGAATGTATATTTTCTATTTTGGGTACTTTTATTTCTATAATTAAAAGTGTGATGGCAATAGCAAAAACACCATCGGAAAATGCTTCGAGGCGTGCATTGGGATTTTTTGTTGGCATATATAGTTTTTTTTTATGATGACTGTTCAAACTTGAAAATATATAGTAAAAAAAACATTGTATGCTCGGTGAGATTAAATTCCCGAGCACACACCCCAGGAGATTGCTTCGTCGTTCCTCCTCGCAATAACGGATATTTTATTCAGGAAATTTCTCCCCAGGAGCAAATACAATTTTCACAATTTTATTCTTTTCAGGTTTTACTGAATGTATATAGCGATAGATGGCTCTTATATCCATTTCATTCATTCTGGAGAAAGAACCCCAGGGCATAGGCGAACCTTTAAGCTTGCGTCCGCCATTTTTAAACCTATCTACAAAACCTTGTTCATCCCAATAAGCTATAATACTTGTTTCTTTATCGGGGGTGATGTTGGGGGTCATAAATGAATATCCTTCAGAGTATGGATCTGGGGGCAAACGCAATCCACCGGCGTATGGCTTACCTGTGAACTCACCCGTTTTCAAATCGCGTTCAGTATGGCAGCCCACGCAATTTGCAATACTGTTAGCTATGTACGACCCATAAGCAATGCTGGTATCTTTAACCACAGATTTGGGTGGTGTATTTTTAGGCCCGGTAGGCTTTATTGCTCCAAATGCCATCAATGCTTTTCCCAAAAATTTAAGTTCTGATGGTTTTACCACGTTCTTTACAGGAGGTTGCGATTTTAAAAAAGAAACAATGGCAGTGAGGTCTTCATCACTCATTTCTTGAAAAGGCATAAATGGGAACATAATTCCTCCATCACGTTTTACGGAGTGGCGTAAAGCTCTGGCAATTTCTCCATCACTCATTTTCCCTATACCTGTTTCCATATCGGGCGTTAGGTTCGGTGCCCTAAAAGTTCCTGGGGGAATGTCCAATTCCCAGCCACCACTTAATGGTACCTGCAATCCTGCTTCCACCGCTTTATATTTATCCATGGGTACATGGCAGGTCCCGCAATGTGCAGCACCAA
>JAYVCI010000237.1:0-15701 GCA_043750035.1 Chitinophagaceae bacterium | reverse complement strand
TATATATTGGTATTATAATTCACAGCCATTTACTGCCAATCAAGATTCAATCCGCTATGCAAAAGCAAGTGGGATATACAAAGTAAGTGCATCCACTTTGCCCACCTGTGTGGTAAGTATTGACCAGCAGATTTGGGCATCGGCCCCGCCCAAACCAGTTATATCAGTTGTTGGCGACAGCCTTGTCTCAACGCCGTTTGCCACATACCAGTGGTATGTAGATGGTGTTCTGATAAGTGGTGCCAATACCCGATCTGTCAAACCACTTAAATCAGGAGTATATATAGTTATTGTAACTGATAGCATAGGCTGTAAAAACCAGTCTGATCTGAACTATAATATCGGTATCGAAGAAAAGAGTTTTGAAAATTATATATCTGTCTATCCTAATCCTTCGCACAATGGCGGTGATGTACATATAAAATATGCGTCGGATAAAATCCAAAATATAAGAATTTTCGATCAGATGGGAAAAGAACTAAAAGGATATATAAGTGGAAATTCAGGTATATATAAATTGTCAAATCTTGCAGCAGGGATTTATATCATACAGGTGAGGGACAGAAATGGGGATTGTTATAATAGGAAGATTGTGGTTTATTGATAAGTGAAAAATTTGTCTGAATCACGGATTATATAATACAATAAAAAATCTGTGCAATCAGCGTTTCGCCGCGGCGAACGCTTAATCCGTGATTCTGACAGCATGGGCTATTCGATGCTATTCAACTCCTTCAGAGTTGCGTTCGAGGATGCTTTCCACCCCACAATTCTTGTGGGGTTATTCATATTGAATCCCTTCAGGATTCTTTTATAATATATTTAGCCAAATAGGTAGGAACCCCTTCAGGATTTTTTTATAATATATTTAGCCAAATAGATAGGAACTCCTTCAGGATTCTTTTATAATATATTTAGCCAAATAGCAAGAACTCTGAAGGAGTTCAAGATGAATAACCCCTAATGAAATTAGGGGGGGAGATGAAAAGCAGCAAGCAACAACTCTGAAGGAGTTGAATAGCAGCGAAGAGTGCCAGCAAGTGAGGGCATGGGTTTTTGATTTATTCGTAAATCAAACTCGCCGCGGTGAGGTAAATCGTAAATCCTCAAATACATTTGCAGCTTCAATCCCGATAGTTATCACTGTCACCCTTAGCGAAGTCGAAGGGTGATACTAGCTACCTGATACTAATACTATATACTAAAATGAAAATAGACATCCACGCCCACATCCTTCCAGCCCAATGGCCCGACCTGAAACAGAAATATGGCTACGGCGGCTTTGTATATATGCACCACCATAAGCCAGGATTTGCAAATATGATGAAGGACGATGGGAAATTTTTCCGCGAAGTGCAACAAAACTGTTGGGATCCCGAAGCGATTTTGGCGGACATGGATAAACACCAAGTAGATAAAATGGTACTTTGTACGGTTCCAGTATTATTTAATTACTGGGCAAAACCTGCTGATACTTTGGATTGGAGCCGTTTTTTAAATGACCATTTGGTTGCGGTGCAAAGTAATTATAACAACAGATTTATTGGATTGGGTACCTTGCCCATGCAGGATGTGGGATTGGCTGTTCAAGAGTTGGAACGCTGTAAGTCTATTGGCCTGCCTGGGGTTGAGATAGGCTCGCATATCGAAAATAAAAACTTAGACGACCCCTGTTTTTTCCCGCTTTGGGAGGCAGCACAAGATTTGGGGATGGCAATTTTTGTTCACCCCTGGGATATGATGGGGCAAGAAAAAATGCCCAAATATTTTTTGCCTTGGTTGGTGGGTATGCCCGCAGAAACTTCTTTGGCAATTTGCTCTATGATATTTGGCGGGGTGTTCGATAAGTTCCCCAAATTGAGGGTAATGTTTGCCCATGGCGGTGGTTCCTTTCCCTTCACCGTTGGCCGGGTAAGCCACGGCTGGCATTGCCGCCCCGACTTGTGCGATGTAAATAAAATACTAGACCCTCGAGATTATATAGGTCGTTTTTGGATTGATGGAATAACCCACGATGCAGATGCTTTGCGTTATCTAATCAATATGTTCGGTGCGGGCAAAATAGCTTATGGAACCGATTACCCTTTCCCGTTGGGCGATTTGGAGCATGGCAAGTTTATTAACGACATGGTTGATTTGGATGCCCATACCAAGGAACAAATCTTCAGCAAAACAGCAATGGAGTTTTTGGGAATATGATAAACATAAAAAAACCCATTCCGAGGTTTCGGAACGGGTTTTTAATATCTTGGGATTAAAATTTAGCTCAATTTATTAACGAATCTGCTCAATTTCGATTTTTGATTGGCAGCGTTATTTTTGTGTATCACGTTCTTTTTGGCCAAACGGTCGAGCATTTGGTAAACTGTTTTAAGTAATTCGCCGGCTTCTTTTTTACCTTTTAGTTCACGCAATTTTTTTACCATATTACGTGTGGTCTTAGCCTGATAGCGGTTACGAAGTCTTTTAACAGCGTTTGATCTGATACGTTTGAGTGATGATTTATGATTTGCCATGTTCTGGTTTTTTCTTTTTAGGGCTGCAAAAATAGTACGATAACTTCTAAAAACAAAACCTTTTTCCAAATTTCTATTTGCGGGGCTTAACTTTTGGGAAGTTTTTTAACTTTCTAAAAGTTAAAAAGGGACAATATTTCTAAAACATCTGCTCACTAATTTGCAACGAACAACCTTTTGGCCGTAATTTTGTCATGTTATTTACAAAGCAATTCACATGAAAAAAAATCTATATACTTTTCTCATTTTCCTATTAACCATACCAATGCTAAAGGCTGCTGATAAGCCTGCTTATGAAATAAAAATACGAATACAGGGCATGAAGGATACGCTGATGTATTTGGCCAATTATTATGGTGGATATACCGTAAAAGCTGATAGTGCCATGATAGACAAAAAAGGGTGGGCTACATTTAAAGGTGCCAAACCACTACCCTGTGGTGTATATATGACGGTATTGGGCAATACAAAAATTTTCGAACTGGCAATTAATGAACAATTTTTTAGTCTGGAAACCGATACTGGGTACAATGTGAAAAAGATGAAAATTAAAAACTCGCCCGAGAACGAACTATTTATTGGATACCAAACAAATTCTGCCGACCTCACAGCGAACATATATAAATTCCAAGCACAAATTAGGGAAGTGGAAAAAGACCCCGCAAAAAAATCACAAGTAACAGCTTTGCGTGATTCGGTAAAATTATATAGTGATAAAGAAATTAACCTGCGTAAAAACATTACCAAAAATCACCTCAATTCCATGACTGCGAAAATTATGAGATCGTTGGAAGATATTGTGCCGCCGCAAACTCCCTTGGGCAAAGATGGCAAACCCATTGATTCTAATTTCCAGTTCAACTATTATAGAGATCATTATTTCGACAATATAGATTTTACCTGCGATTGTTTGATCCGTTGCCCTATATATCATAACAAGATCAAATATTTTTTCGATAAACTGGTGGTGATGCACCCAGATAGTATTGTGTACTGGGCGTTTAATATTATAGAAAAAACACGTCCTTCCAAAGAACTATTTAAATATACGGTGCAATATCTCACCAATACCTATGCAGCTTCTAACTATGTGTGCATGGATGCCATACCTGTAAATTTAATTTTGAAGTATTATACTTATAAAGATTGTTTTTGGCTGGATAGCATGCAAATATATCGTTCACGCCTGGAAGCAGAAGCAATATATCCAACCTTGTGCAACCGTATCGCTCCCAATATCAATATGCATGATTCAGTTCTTGAAAGACATATTATGGAAGTAGTAAAAACGGATTCAGGGCAATATACACGCTCAGCCAAAATATTGGAACTGATGCAGAAACATGGTACCACCAACTTGCATGATGTGAAATCGGAATATACTATTCTAATGTTTTGGGATCCAGATTGCAGCCATTGCAAAGCCGAGATGCCCAAGATAAAAAGTTTGTATGATAAAATGAAAGGCAAAGGGGTGCAAGTTTATGCAGTATGCGTAGAAACGGACTATAATAAATGGATTGAGTATATCAATAAAGAAAATTTGAAATGGATAAATGTAATTGATATTTATAATATATCTGAATTTAGAAAATACTATGATATTAAAAGCACGCCCGTAATTTTGTTGCTCGACAAAAATAAAAAAATATTGGCCAAAAAGCTTGATGGCACTACCTTGGACGAATTTTTATCAATCGAGCTCAAACTTAAATAATATAGATTAAAGTTGACAACGCCCTCTTTATTATCAGATAAAAACGATTGGTTTGCAAATTGGTTCGATACGCCCTATTATCATATATTATATAAAAATCGTTCAGTAGAAGAGGCTGAGGATTTTATAACAAAACTCACTAATTTTTTAGCATTACCTCATCAAGCAACGCTGCTCGATAATGCTTGTGGACAAGGACGTCATGCTATTTATCTCAACAAACTGGGATACAATGTTATTGGACTTGACCTTTCGGAACAAAGTATTATACAAGCCCAAAAATTTGAGAATACAACTTTGCATTTTGCAGTTCATGATATGCGTGAAATATATAAAGAAAATGAGTTTGATGCGGTATTCAATCTATTTACCAGCTTTGGATATTTTGAAGATGAATCAGATGATTTGAATATATTATATGCAGTTAAAAAGCAGTTAAAAGATGGGGGTGTTTTCGTGTTGGATTTTTTCAATACACATCCCATCATCAATAAGTTTGCAAATGGATATATATATAAGGATACACAAGAAATAGAAGGTATCCTTTTTAATATTCATAAAAAAGCTATGGGTAATATAATCATCAAGAATATTGATATTGTTGATGGCGGCAAAGAATTTCATTATACCGAACAAGTGCGTTTATATACTTTACAAAATTTTATGGAGATGTTTGCAAAAGCAGGTTTTATTGTAAAACAAGTTTTTGGGAATTATCAGTTGGAGGCATATAATGAGAATGAAAGTGATCGGATGATTTTTGTGGTTAGTAAAGGGGATAACGTCATTGCGAGGAACGAAGCAATCTCGTCAAAGTGAAACGATAGCTTATGACCAAAGGAGGCTCCATTTACATACTTACTAATTATCCAAGAAAGACAGTATTATATGTTGGAGTTACATCAGATTTAAAACATAGAATATATCAACATAAAACTGGAGAATACAAAAACAGTTTTGCAGATAGATTTAATTGCAAAACTTTGGTATACTATGAATCTTTTCATTATATAGAAGAAGCTATTTCAAGGGAAAAACAAATAAAAGGTGGTTCAAGAAAAAGCAAGTTAGACCTAATAAATAAGATGAACCCAGAATGGAAAGAATTGTTTGATGAGTTGGTATAATTGTTTTCAAGTAAATATAATTAATAAAACCTTTATCGTCAATTGCGAGGAGGAACGACGAAGCAATCTCGTTGAGTGTGTGCTCGGCAATTTTAATCTATTCGAGCACACGCTCTGCGAGATTGCTTCGTAACCCAACCGCACCACCAACGCGTCGTTCCTCGCAATGACGCTAAAACCTCCTACAACTTCTTCCCTTTCATTGCCTCAGCAATCGCTACATCCATTATGCGGTGGGCAAATGGTGCTGTTGTTGCATTTAATTTTTCTGTGATTTGTTGTATTAAATTACGGTCTGAAATATGATATATATTCTTTAACTCATCAATCACATTTTGTGTTTGTATAATCTCTTCCGGATTTAAAAATGTTCCATGTTTTTGCAGAAATACTTCAGTAGTATATACCAATTGTTTGGCTGATGTTTGGGCTTCGATAAGCAAACGTGTATCTATATCTTCTTTGGCATGGGTGAAACTATCCAATAACATTTGTTCCACTTGTGCATCGGTGAGGCCATACTGCGGTGTCATTTCCACTTCTTGTTTTACGCCGCTTCTTAGTTCACTTGCAGTTACTTTTAATATACCATCAGCATTTAAGGTGAATACTACTTCCACTTTGGGCAGGCCAGAAGGCATGGGCGGAATACCTTTCAATTCTACCTGGCCCAGTTTGCGGTTTTGCCCTACCAAATCTCTTTCGCCCTGATATACATTTATTATAATGCCTGATTGCCCATCCACCGATGTTGTATATTGTCGTCCGATTCGAGTTGGTATTTTTGAATTTCTCGGTATTAAAGTATCCATCAATCCTCCGAGTGTTTCCAGTCCGAGTGATAGGGGAGTAACATCAATCAATAATAAATCTTGTCGGTTTCCGGCCAATATATCTGCTTGCACTGCGGCACCTAAAGCAACTACTTCATCAGGGTTTATACTGTCCATCATTTTCGAATTGGTATAATACTTCTGTACCATTTGTTTTACCAATGGAACTCGTGTACTGCCGCCCACCATTACTACTTCGGCAATATCAGAAATTTTTATACCTGAATCTGACACTGCATTTGTACAACATATAATAGTTTTTTCTATAATAGGTATAATAAGTTCTTCAAATTTTTGGCGGGTGATTTCAAGATTGATATTCTTGTTTTGTATATTATATTGGAATGTGGCATTTTCATTAGATGAAAGTTGTTTTTTAGCCTCTTCAGCCAATAATCTGAGCTCTTGAAATTCATAGACATTTTTAGTTTGTATATGATACTGTTCGCTCCAATAATTTATCAATGCTTTATCCAAATCATCACCACCCAAATAGGTATTTCCATTGGTAGCTAATACTTCAAAAATACCATTTTGTAAACTCAGAATAGATATATCAAAAGTACCTCCACCCAAATCGTAAACTGCTATATTTTTACCATCTGCTTTTGAGGCATTATTATCATAAGCAAGTGCAGCAGCAGTAGGTTCACTCACAATGCGTAATACATCCAGTCCAGCCAATTTTCCTGCATCACGCGTAGCTTGGCGTTGGGTATCATTGAAATAAGCGGGTACGGTAATTACGGCTTTTTTTACTTCAGTTTTCAAATAATGCTCGGCTCTCGATTTCAGTTCTTTCAATATTTCAGCACTTAATTCTATGGGCGAATAAAATTTTTCGCCTACTTGTATTTTTACCAAACTTTCGGTGTCGTCGTTTATAATTTTATAGGCAAAAGTATGGTTATCTAAATCATTGAAGCTACGGCCCAATAAGCGTTTCACAGAGTATATTGTATTTTGTGGTTCGGTAATTAAGTGCCCTTTGGCAGCATTGCCCACCACCCAACCACCTTGTGGCATATAATGTAATATAGAAGGGACTATTGTATTGCCTTCTGTATCGGCAAGGGCACGAGGTAAGCCATTGTTTTTA
The DNA here is from genome assembly GCA_043750035.1 of Chitinophagaceae bacterium. Lineage (GTDB taxonomy): Bacteria > Bacteroidota > Bacteroidia > UKL13-3 > UKL13-3 > CANJUD01. Next base: position 8,409 of record JAYVCI010000237.1, on the reverse strand, counting down.
TCCATGAAAGCCACCAATGAGTTGGTAGTGCCTAAGTCGATGCCAATGATGATGTCATCTTGTTTGATGGTGCCGGTAACAATGTTTATGGGGATTCGAGCCATGTGGGAGTATTATATGTTTTGGGGCAAAGTTAAGGAAAATATTGTGTCATTTTGAAATGAATATAGGCCGTCATTGCGAGAAGCGACGGGCATGGTTGTGCGGACGGGCGACGAAGCAATCTCAGGAAGCACTACCCAGCTTGGATTGCTTCGTCGTTCCGAATGCTTTCGGGATTCTCGCAATGACGGGTGATTTGCACGCAATGATGGGCTTTATATATATATATATTCAAAATGGGAAAAGGTGGTTCGATATACATGATGACAAATGAATTTAATACCGTTATTTATACAGGCGTTACTTCTAATTTGTTAAGTAGGATTTCGAATCATAAGAACAAAATATATATTGGTTCTTTTACTTCAAGATATAAAATCTCGAAACTAATATACTATGAAATTTTTCATGATATAGAAGAAGCTGTTGCGAGAGAGAAGCAACTTAAAGGCGGATCGAGGAAAAAGAAGGTGGATTTGGTAGAATCTATAAATCCTAAATGAGAAAATTTGTATGATAAATTGGATTGGTAAGCGATTAGTTTTAGCAGATTACTCCGAGGGAGATTGCTTCGTCGCCCTTCCGCACAAGCTGACACACGGCTCCTCGCATCCGATAGCTATCGGATGACGTGGTGTATTACAACTCCATACTCTCCCCAATCCATAACAGATTAAGAGTTTTCCCCGCATCCGCAAATTTTTTCTTGGCTTCTTCGTGGTCTATTTTTATAGGAGGAAAAGTATCATAATGCATCCCGATAATTTGATTGCATTCGATAAAATTACTTGCCACAATAGCATCATCCACATCCATCGTGAAGGTATTGCCAATAGGCAGCAGAGCCATATCCAGCTTACACCACATTGGGATTAATTTCATATCCATAGTAAGGCCAGTATCGCCTGCATAATATATATTTTTGCCAGCAATATTAATTAAAAATCCTATTGGATTTCCTCCATAGGTTTCATCAGGCATCATGCTGGAGTGTACCGCATTTACTATTTTAACAAAGCCAAAATCATAGTGTAATTTACCACCATAGTTTCCTTGTTGTATTTGAGTAATTCCTTGTTTGCGTAACCATTCACCCACTTCATAATTGCAAATTATTTTAGCATTGCTTTGGTGGGCTATTTCCACGCAATCGGCAATATGATCGGCATGCCCGTGAGAGACCAATATATAATGCGGCATCAGGGATTTGATGTCGATTGCTTCTGCCAAAGGATTGCCCGTAATAAATGGGTCGAATAATAAACGGTGTGTGCCATCATCTATCATAAAACAGGAGTGGCCAAGGTATTGGATATTGAGCATATTTATGGGAATTTACGATTTTTGATTTACGATTTACGATTTACGTCCCGATAGCTATCGGGAGGGCTGTCGCCTGATAAGGTGATATAATGAGCAGAGAAGCATACGATTTTTTCAGGGTGCATAGTTAATACATTTAAGACTATTTACAAAACTCCTTATAAATCATTAAATCTAATCCCGATAGCTATCGGGACGTTCAATCATTAAATCCCACCGCTTCCGCACACCGCTCCCCATCAATAGCAGCAGATACAATTCCTCCTGCATAGCCTGCACCTTCTCCACAGGGGAATAATCCTTTTATATATATATGTTGCAATGTTTCTTTATCACGAGGTATTCTTACGGGTGAACTTGTACGACTTTCAGTAGCAACCAACACAGCTTCATTGGTATAGTACCCACGCATTTTATTGCCGAAATTTTTCATCGCTGCTTTTATTCTGATATATATTTCTTGGGGCAAAACTTCTGATAAGTCGGTATTATATAACCCGGGGAGATAGCTGCAATCGGGGAGAGAATTGCTATTCTTTCCTTCGGCAAAATCTACCAATCGTTGAGCAGGTGCTTGCAAATTACTGCCTCCTTTTAGATATGCTTTTTGCTCCACATTCTTTTGATAAGCCAGTGCTGCCAATGCTCCTTCTTTTTCATAAGGTTTAAAATCCTCTTCACCCACACTCACCACCATACCGCTATTTGCAAAAAAATTATTTCGTTTAGATGGACTCCAACCGTTCACAACCACTTCTCCTACTGCTGTGGCTGCGGGAGCAATGATACCACCGGGACACATGCAAAAAGAAAACACACCTCTGCCCATTTGCTGGTCAACCAAACTATAGCTGGCTGGGGGCAAATAATCTCCGGCACCCCGCCCATGATATTGTATATTATCTATAATATGTTGTGGATGTTCAATGCGAACGCCAAGTGCAAAAGGTTTGGCTTCTATATAAATTTTCTTATCATATAACAGTTCAAAAATATCTCGTGCTGAATGTCCGGTTGCAAGTATTACATTTTTTGCAGGAATAGTTTCACTATTGTTTATTGTAATGCTTTCTACCTCGTTACCTTTATATATTATATCGGTAAGTTTGCTGTTAAACCGCACGTCTCCACCATGTTGTTCTATATACTCACGCATGGCAGTAATTATTTGTGGCAACTTGTTGGTGCCAATATGTGGATGTGTTTCATATAATATATTGGCATCAGCACCGAACAAATGGAATATATTTAATATGCGTTCTATACTTCCTCTTTTACCTGATCGTGTATACAGTTTCCCATCGCTATAAGTGCCTGCACCACCTTCGCCAAAACAATAATTCGATTCTGGATTGATAGTATTATTGCGGGTGATATTTGCCAAATCTCGGCGGCGGTCACGCACATTTTTGCCCCGTTCTATTATAATAGGTTTAATTCCCAATTCCAATAAACGCAAAGCTGCAAACAGCCCAGCAGGGCCTGCACCGATTATCACAACCTCTTTTCCTTTTTGTAAAGGTTGTGGATTTAATTTGAAAGGATTAAAATTTATATAGGGCTCGTTGATATATATATCGGCCACAATACGAACAAGAATATCGCGTTTGCGGGCATCAATTGATTTCTTTTTAATGATGTATTCAGTAACGTCCTCAACCTTCGAATTGGTTGATTTTGCAAGGGCTTCACGGATATATACTACATCGGTGGCCTGTTGCGGACTTATATATATTTCTGTTTGTAATGGCATGGTTAGGTTTTTATCCTAAAGGGGCAAAGGTAAGCAAAAGTAGATGAGGCTACTGTTGTTTTATGAATCTTTCTTCAAATATCATCATCCAATCTACGAGTTATTGCCGCTTGATTTCTTGGTTTTTTTATTAGTTCCATTTTTCTGCCCTCGCAAGACTCTGTCTTGTGAGTAACTGCTGCAAGTCTCCACACTTGCGAGGGCTTACTTTCGTCAGTGAGAGACTGACAGTATTGTGCTCACAAGTTACGCTTCGCTAAACATGCAAGGGCTTGGTACTAATTAGGGATCGTAATTTCTTACCCTTTATATACTAGCACAAATAAAGGAGCTTTTTCATTTTTCAGGTCCTCATTGTCATAATCAAAGTACTTGTCTAGTTTTAATATTTTGTTGATTCTTCCCTGAGAGTCGTATTCAAAAAAATATTGCTCATTGTTTAAATAGCTCTGAGAGTTTGCATATTTATAACTTTTTACTTTTCCAGAAATGCTATCATACTCAAAATCGTATTGCTGACGCACTTCATATTTGTCATAGGTGATGATAGTTTTTATTCGATTAATGGAGTCATATCCTATTGAATCATTTTGGGTGAATTCGGGTAAGTTGTTATCTTTACTAAAGTAGGTCAAATGAATATTGCCTTGATAGTAAAGATATTCCTCTGCGTCAAAACTGTAGAGTTTAAAAGTGGAATCCATATGTTCACTTTCCATATTTATTCTCTCCTCAAAAATATAATTTATTGAATCAGTATAGTCATCGGTCTCAATATCTAGTTCTTTGACTTTTTCTAAAGAGTCTATTGAATAATCAACTTTAAAGGCTCTTTCTACCACATACAAATTAGGAATTTTTCTTCCCAATCTACCTATTACTTTCTGTTTTAGTTGTCCATTTTTATTATAGAGATAATAATATTCTTTACTTTCTGTACTATCAATTTTATTGTCTTTACGTAAAGTTATGGTAAGTTTAGAAAGTCTTTTATGCTTGAAGTTATACTTATAAGTTATTGAATCACTTTTTGATTCTTTGTCTATAGTTTTATAGTTTTTTACGTAAAGTTCCAAGTAGTCTTTTTTATTATAAAACCAAATTGATTTTACAGTATCCTCAGTAGCCCCAGTAGCAAGTGTTGTTATAGTTTCAAACACCTTGCGATTTTTTCTATCGATATTCCTAGTAATTACATACCATGTCGTAGAAAATGTTGTGTTTGTTCCACAGCCACGCTGGTCAGTTATAGCATATTGGTATATAGCAGAATCCCCTGTAAGTTTTGTATGAGTCTTTTGTCGATTATTAAAACTTCTATAATACTCAATGCTAAGATTTAAGATATTTAAGCTCGGTAACAGTTCAAAGGATTTGAAAGAAGAAGAATCAATTTTGCCAGAGTCTCTTGCACCATATATCCAAACCAATTTATCGTGATTACGTTGGAAAGAAATAGGATTTGGTGTCTTAATAGAGGCAGTTACTTTTCCTTGATAATCCAATTGGAAATTTATCAATTGGGCATTGGCTAAAAAAACACAAAACACACTAACGAAGAATAGCAGATATTTCATCAACTATATCAACGACATATAACTATAGATAGTTGCATAGTTGCTTTTTTGTGTTCAAAATGGTAGTCCACTCCTATTTCAAACAATTACTTCTTCCCCTCCACCATATTCTTGTATCCCACAAATGCCCTGAAAATCCCCATGGCGGTGCTGTCTTGTCCGCTGCATGAGGTGAGGTATTTGCGTTCTGTGGGATTGCTGAGGTAGCCGGTTTCTACCAATACACTGGGCATGGCGGTTTTCCATAGTACAAGGAAGCCTGCTTGTTTTACGCCACGGCTGTAGCGGTTCAGCTTTTTAAAATTTTGTTCTACTTGCGAGGCCATATTCAAACTTTGTAAGAGGAACTGGTTTTGGTACAGGCTAAATATAATATGTCCTTCGGCACTGCTGGGGTCGAAGCCATCGTAGTTGGTTTGGTAATCATTTTCTAATAGGATGGAAGCATTTTCACGTTTGGCCACCAACAAGTTGCCTGCAGTTTTGTGCATGCCCATTACATAGGTCTCGGTTCCGTAAGCTCTTGGGCTGGTGCTTGCATTTACATGGACGGATAAAAAAAAATCGGCATTATTTTTATTGGCTATTTCTGCACGCTCACGCAGCTCCACAGCGGTATCCGATTGTCTTATATAAATTACCTTGATGTTTTTAAAACTGTCGCTGATTAATTTGCCTAACTTATTGCTGATGGAAAGCGTAATGTCTTTTTCGTTTGCCCCACCATATATACACCCATGGTCGTAACCCCCGTGTCCAGCATCAATTACCAAAGTTTTTATTTCGGCTCCGGGCTTCAGTGCAGGCACTTTAAAAGCAGCCCAAGCAAACCCAATAAAAAGAATGAGGGTAGCATGGGCAAGGTATTTGTATTTTTGCAACTTCATTTTCTTTTGAACAACTTCAATTTATATACCACAATTTTGCATAAGGGGTTAAAATCTATTTTATTAATTTCCCGCAAAACTATGCCCAATAAAGGTTTTGGCCTTTTAGTGTTTTTCACCAAATATGGTTTCCTGTGCATTAGCTGTATATTATTCTGTTCACTCAACAGTTTGGGGCAAAGCAAATCGGACACCCTTAAGAAATCTGACACCACCATCCACATCAATTCTATAAACGAAACCGACACCCTGAAAATTGGTACAGACACCCTTAGGATAGGCGATTCACTAACACAAGACGATACGCTAAAATTGCCTGCCAGCAAAGACGGATTAAAATCGGATGTGAATTATACTTTCGACGATTCCAGTTATTTCGATGTGGAGCATAAGGAGTTTCACTTGTGGGGCAAGGCACATGTCGATTTTGAAAAAATAAAACTCGATGCAGGTTATATAAAAATAAATTTTGGGAACAATACGGTAACAGCGGAACCAAGTAAGGATAGTTTGGGAAATTCATACAACCGTCCGGTTTTTAATGATGGCGACCGAGATTATGTATGCGATAAAATGAGTTATAATTTCCAAACCAAAAAAGGAAAGATATATGGATTGGTTACCGCAGAAGGCGATGGATTGATACATGGCGACCAAGTGAAAAAAGATTCTTTGGATAATTTATATGTTAAAAATGCACGCTACTCAACTTGTACCGATACGCTGCACCCTCACTTTTATATATTGGCAAAAAGGCTAATGATTATTCCCGGCAAGCAAATAGTGAGTGGTCCCGCTCAATTGGTAGTGGCCGATGTGCCTACACCTATAGTTTTGCCTTTTGGTTTTTTCCCTATCAGAAAAGGACAAAGGCGGGGCATATTGCCTCCGGGTTTTGCCAATAGTATAGCCCAGGGCTATTATTTAAAAGGATTGGGATATTATATACCTATTAATGACTATGTAGATTTGGCAGTAAAAGCGGATATATATTTTAATGGCAGTTGGCAAGGTTATATAGCCCAAAAGTATAAAAAGAATTATAGCTTTGCAGGTAATTATACTTTATCTTATGGCAATATAATTTTTGGCGACAAAAAAGCAGATGATTTTAGAAGAATACGTAATTTTAATTTTGGTTGGCGACATACCATCGACCCCAAAAAAATCCCGGGTTATAACTTTAATTTGGATATCAATTTTTCATCATCCAATTTTTATAAAACTTCTACCGCTTTTAATTATAATGATATCACCAAAAATATAATTCGCTCGTCAGTTAACTTAAGTAAAGCAGACCGTAAAAACAGATATTCTACAACTATTGCTTTAAACCACGACCAAAATTTGCAAACACACGATATCAATTTCACACTACCAGAAATTAATTTTGCCTATAATAGTTTTGCACCTTTTGCAAATAAAAACAGGATTGGTATTCCAAAGTTTTATGAGAATATTCGTATTGGATATACACTCAATTTTAAAAACCAGATCAGTACCAAAGATACCATACTTACGCAACATCCTGACACTATAGCATCCTTAATGAGATACGGCATGGTGCATAGGTTGCCGCTCAATTTATTTACTTTTAAGGTGCTCAAATATTTTAATATATCACCTACTGCTGACTATACAGAATATTGGTATTTTAAAACGGTAGAAAAAGGTTGGAATTCCATCAATCAAAAATTGGATACGTTTTATAATAATGATTTTAAGCGGGGATATACTTATTCCGGACGACTTCAGATAACTACGGCAGTGTATGGTATTCTCAATGTAAATCGTTTTGGACTTGTTGCATTGAGCCATGTTATTCGACCTTCCATTTCGTTTGAATATATCCCCGATTTTTCTGATCCAAAATTTGGGTTTTATAAATATAATAGACGCGATTCTCTCACTTTTTATCCGCAGAAGTATTCTATATTTGAGCAGGGTATATATGGGGGACCGGGTGGTGTAGAACAAGGGAACATGAAAATTAGTATCAATAATAACTTAGAAGCAAAATACAAGCATAAAACAGATACAGGAATTGAAGTAAGGAAGACTACTTTGATAGAAAATTTAACGCTGTATAGTTCCTATAATTTTTTAGCTGATTCATTTAAAATGTCAACAGTGGGTGTGTCAGGTTCTACCAAACTTTTCAAACGTTTGGCAATTATTTTTGGTAGTACATTGGACCCTTATAAATATAGTACTACCCAACGTGTAGATGAATATGATATAGACTTGAAAAAACTCAGATTGGGAACAGTTCTTAATGCCAGATTTGCGGTATCGGCTGATATAAGTGCCGATGATTTTAAACCCAAAGTAAAAACAAATACAACTACTAAAAAAGATACCAGTGCCGAACAAGCCTATATAACAGCCAACCCCGATATATTTGCCAATTTCAATATACCTTGGACTTTGAATTTACAATATACATTTAATTATAGTAACAATCCACTTGCAATATCCGAGCAGCAAAAAACATTGCAACCTACCCTAATGTTAAGCGGGGATATAAATATTACAGCCAAATGGAAAGTAGGATTTGCAACAGGATACGATTTCCGTGTAAAACAAATTACCTTCACCAATATCAATATACTTCGCGATTTGCATTGCTGGTCTATGGGATTCGATTGGGTTCCCACAGGGCAGAATAGAAGATACATGTTTACACTCAAAGCCAAATCAGCATTGCTACAGGATTTGAAGTTGAACAAACGGAGAGATTGGTTTGATAGATAAATAGCAAGCCTGC
>JAYVCI010000236.1:0-5580 GCA_043750035.1 Chitinophagaceae bacterium | reverse complement strand
CCAACCCGAGACGATTTATAATCGTCTCGCACAGGGCTTGCGGTTTGCAACCGCAGTATACTCAATCTATCATATCCAACTCAATCAATCCTTTTCCGCCAGAATAATCTATCGCACTACTATATAGCCAATCAGATGCATTTGCTACATAGCCAGCCCTTACTGGATTCAGATGTATATAATCCAATTTCTCATCCATCCTCAAATTACCGTATATGGGAATGGGATGATTGCCATCTATCCAAAATTTGATGTTTTTATTTCCAGGTGTGGTTTTGCCATACCACTCGAATTTGTGTGTGAGCCATTCTCTGCGGCTTTGCTTTTGGTTGTTGTTTATTGCATCATAAATTTATTTGGCAGTGTGCTTTTTAAAATCACGAATGATATTGCCCAAGTTCTATTCCGACTTGTAACTTGACGATGCTAAGAGGTGAAGATGGTTGGACATGATAACATACGCATGCAGTTTAATATCTTTATTTTCTCTGCAAAATGCAAGGTTTTTCAAAATCACATCCCTGTAATCTTTGCGGGTGAAAACATCAATCCACTCAATAACGGTAAGTGTTATATAATATATACTGTCGTTGTCTCTTATATGATATTGGCCTGCCATGCTTACAGTATGGGTATTTATACTGTGGTTACAAACCACAATCGCTATGCGAGACGATTGCAAATCGTCTCGGGTTGTTGCAAATTGTCTGGGGTTTGCGTTTGCGTGGGTATTTATACTGTTGCTTTTGTGTCGGCTGGTGCGGTGGGATAAAACATATATATAATTAATTGGCAAAATTAAGTAGAGAAATTTTGCTATTGCAGGTGCAAAGAAACGGTTATTTAATTACTAATCATCTAATCCCTTTCCATCCAGAATTTGCGATACACATTTTTCAACCCTTGCCTCTCGAGTTTTGGATTGTTTGGCCGAAGAAAAATGCAACAGATATCCTCTTTGCCGGCCTGGTGTGAGTGCAAAAAATGCTTTTTTCAATTCGGGCATTTCATCCAAAGCAGTTTTAAACTCTTCAGCCATTTTAAATTCAGTGGGCTTTTTTAATTCCACTTTCAAACCTGCTTTCTCAACTTCAATCGCTTCTTTTATATATACTTTTAAAGTGTTTTTTAGTTTTTCAATTTCTTTCAAATTTGTAAACCGAATCTGTCGTGCTGACTGTACGTTTTCTGTTTGTTGTATTAAAATCTTTTTTGGGTCTTTTAATAAAACACCTTTCATAAACAACAATGCACAGTAATCTTTAAAGCCATGAATTAAAACAATATTACTTTTATGCCTGCCCGCCGCGGTGGGAAATGCGTAACACGGGCAACCCCACTTCAATTCTTCGGTAAGTCCACAAGAGAGAACGAGCTCTCTCAATAGTTCATATTCTTGTTGCCACTTGCTGGCTTTGTTAAAAAACCAATCAACTTTAGTATTTATGTTATTCTTTATCATAGTATATTATATTATTTTGTTATACCCTAAGCGAGCCACGAAATCCCCTGGCAGCATAGTAAGATTCTGCACCGTTGTGATACAAGAAGACATGGTTGAAGCGGCAATCACAAAACAGGGCACCACCAAGTTTTCTGATATCAACAGGAGTTTGCACCCAGCTCGATGTTTTCGTATCGAATCCGATAGCTATCGGATTACCAAGCTTCTGCAGCTCCCGATATTGTTCCTCCGTTAAAAGCTCAATGCCCATGTCAGCCGCCATCTCCACAGCACTGTTTTCTGGTTTATGTTCTTTCCTGGATTCCAGTGCTTCATGGTCGTAACAAATACTTCTGCGGCCTTTGGGACTCTCTGCCGCACAGTCATAAAAAATGTATTCGCCCGTCTTTTTATCATGCCCTACAACATCTGGTTCTCCAGCGGTTCTTTCCATTTCATTGAGCGACCACAGTTTTTCAGGGGCAGTTTCCAGTTTTGCTTCTATATTAGCCCAGTTAAAACCTTTATGGCGGTTCCTATTTTTCTCGAAACGGGCTTTTAATGTGTTAAGTAGTTCTTCACGCTGTGTTTGTGATAATTGCTTTTTACTCATGATTGTTTATTTTTCTAATTAGTATTTCGCTTAATTCACTCTATTCAATTTATTGATTAACTGTCTCAATGTTTATCGGGTTTATTTATTTTTTGGCAAATGTAGTGTATGCATATTGTAATTGTAGAATGGCGAAATTATTTTTTGCAGTCTGTAAGTACTCACATGTTTATATGTATATCAATCGGTTTGCGGCGGCGGTGGTGCAAAACCGAATAGCCCAAAGCCCAATGGCCCATCAAAGGGTAAGGAAAAAAAGAACAAATAAGAAAGAATATAATAGTATTTAGTTACTGCTTATTTTTTATTAACAGGAATGAAAATGCAAAAACTATAATATAGTAGCCACCATTTTTTATTGGCCATATCATTATATATATATATACATATAAAATGACTTGCAAAAACCCACTTCAGTAGATTATTTGCAAGCCATTCCAATAAAAGGACAACGTTTTATTTTGAGCGATTCGTGCTCATTTCTTGTCGTCTGCCCTACCCTTAGTGTCATTGGGCCTTGTGGTGTTCGAACCTTTTGCTGTGTCTAATTTTGAGGTTTTGGCGGTTTTGTCATCGCCAGTTTTTTTTTGAGTTCATAACGCATAGTAATTAATTACTCGATGCAAAAATGGACATGTTTCAAGCTGTATTTTTTATATAATAGTATGTTTTTTTTATATAATTACTACATTTAGATTTTAAGGCTTATAGTTGACAAAATCAAAGTTGGTAATTCTAATCAGTTACGGGCATTAAAAAAATGTTAATTGAAATTAATTTTCCCGCTTATATTTGCCCAAATAATAATCTTTTTTTTTTGAAATACAACCATTTAATAATTAAAACTATTAAGTAAAATAAAAACGTATGAATAAAATAATTTTATCACTTATCGCACTTCTGTTTTTTGTACCTACTGAGGCACAAAAGGCCTCAACAGCACAAGTAGATTTAGATGTGAACAATGTGCGAACCACTATTACAAATAATGGCTCGCTGTTCTGGAATCTTATTTCAGCCAAATTTGAAGTGCCTAAGGTTACTGATCCCAATGGAATTAGGAAGCACACCATCTTCAGCTCTTCCCTATGGATTGCGGGTAAAAATAATAATACCAACCATGTAATGGCAACCTTATATCACCAAAACGGTCTGGATATCATAGCGGGTCCTATTGCCAATAGCTACGATTCATCACACTATGCACGGTGGGATAAAATATGGAAAATAACCGCAGAAGAGATTGACTTATTTAGAAAAAATCCAACATCAAATCTTACTACAGGTATAATTAATTGGCCTGCACATGGTGATGCCAGCAAAGGAGAAGCCATTATGCAAGCCCCATTTGTAGATACTGATAAAGATGGAGTATATAATCCGACAAAGGGCGATTATCCCAAAATAAAAGGCGATGTGTGTATATTTACTGTAATGAATGACGATGTACCACACACCGAAAGTGGTGGAAAAAAGATGACATTAGAAATTCAGCAGATGGCCTATGCCTGGAGTACCTCCGATGATTTGAACAATACTATTTTTATAGAATACAAAATATACAATCGTTCACAAAATACTTATGATTCATTTACGGTATCAAACTTTGTGGATTATGATTTGGGTAATTATGCCGATGATTATATAGGCACCGATGTGAAAAGAAATATGGTATATGCTTACAATGGCGATGACAATGATGAAGGCATATTGGGGTACGGATTAAATCCGCCAGCTCAAGGGTGTATGTTATTAAACAAGCCGATTTGGAACTCCAATTTTTTCCTTAATAATTTTACAAAAGTTGGCAACCCTACCAAACCGCAGCATTTCATAAATTATATCATGGGGAAAAATATGGATGGAAGTTCACAGTATAATACATTCACAAATAAGAATACACCTTTTAGTTATGACGGCGACCCCTGCAATAAAACAGGATGGTGGGAAGGATATGACAATAATACCCCGGGCGATAGGAGGATTATGGCTGCAATAGCTCCTCAAACATTTGCCCCTGGCGATTTTGTGGAAGTTAAATATGCTTATATATATGCACGCAAAACTTTTGGCGGTAGCAATGGTGCAGTATGCGAATTAAAAAAGGTAGCAGACTCCGTATTGAAACAGTATCTAAGATTTACAGGGGAGTATGCTGTTGGAATTAAAGAACGTTTTTCTCCAATAGATTTTGAACTCTTCCCTAACCCCCTCAACGATAAGTTAAATATACTTTCATCAGCAAACTTTCAAAACTATGATTATGAAATAATTAGTGTTGATGGAAAAACTATCATGAAAGGGAAGTTGGTTTCAAACGAAATTTCAACTAATAATATATCCAATGGTTTATATATACTTAGAATTTATAATGGCGAAAAATCGGTGCATCAAAAATTCATCAAGGTTGCAGAATAAACCCTGCGTGAAAGTAGAGAAGTATGATAATAAAAATGGCCGGCTATAAAAACCGACCATAGATAGCACAGTTAAATGTATGTTCAATTTATAGACCGAACTTAGGTATCAGTCATCAGTCATCTGCCGTATGGCACTGACCACTGACCACTGACCACTGACCACTGACCACTGACCACTGACCACTGACCCCCTTAGTGTAGGTTTTCATTTCCCTTTGCATCGGGATTCTGTGTTTTGTTCTCGTCAGTTGTTTCTTCAGATGCTTTTTTGTTACGCTCATCATTGTCTTGAGCATCTGAGGCTGGCTCATTTTTGTTTGCAGTAGTTTCGTTAGGATTGGTTTCTTTTTTTGTGTAATCCTGTTCTTTTTTTTGATTTGACTCGTTACCGGTTTTATCTTGGTTACGTTGGTCGTTCTGATTATTTTCCATGATTTTTATTGTTTAATTTGTGTCCCGATAACTATCGGGATTTCACAGAACAAAAATGAAGTTCTTTAATAAGATAGTTGTTACATAACTTAGGTAAAAAGTTGTATTATTTACATATTTCTTAAGTACATTTGCCCTTATATAGCACTAATTTTATTAAATGAAATTCTACTTTTTAACATTCATATTTTCAATTACAATTCTATCAAACTGTCTTGCCCAAACCGCTTGGCCCGAAAACCTATTGCTCACCCCAGAGAAAACCGAGTTTCAAAAAACATCTACCCATGCAGATGTGATGAAGTTTATAGATGCGATAAAATTGCAAAGCAAGAATATACATACTTTTTCTATGGGTAAAAGTTTTGAGGGAAAAGAAATCCCGGTGGCTGTATTGGCCAGTCCTATAGTAAAAACGCCAGCAGAAGCAAAAACATCGGGCAAAACCATTATATACATTCAGGGAAATATACATGCAGGCGAAGTGGAAGGAAAAGAATCGGTAATGATGCTGATGCGGGATATTTTATTGGGGGATAAGAAACATTTGTTGGATAGTTTGGTTATCATTTTTGTTCCCATATATAATACGGATGCCAATGATAAAATGGCTAAAGGTTTGCGTCTTTCACAAGAGGATAGTCCCCCTGAAACAGGTGAGCGTGAAACCA
>JAYVCI010000235.1:0-10000 GCA_043750035.1 Chitinophagaceae bacterium | reverse complement strand
GACATGAACGGCAAAACCGTTAGAAACCTAAACATGAAAGCAGGCCAGGGCAACAACACCATATCTATCAACGATATGAAAGAATTGCCAGCCGGTGCCTATATGATCAACATCATAGGCAACGACAAGGTTAGCACCATGCGTGTGGTTAAATCGAACAACTAACAATCCGCAGGGCAATTAATTTGCCCTAAGCGTTACATCATAAAAAGCCCGCTCATTAATTTGAGCGGGCTTTTTTATTGTTATACCATTACTTAGTTCAAAATAGTCCAAAGATTATTTTGAACTTTAGTAATGTAATACCAATGTGGTTTATTGAATATGCCAATTATTAATAAAACCTACAGTGGTATATGCCGATTGGATAGCTGTTTAGAACAATCTAGTGAAACGATCCCGATGGCTATCGGGAGGACTATTACAGATAAAGTTTCGGTATTATAAATGGACTTTGGGAATAGGAATAGCAATAGTCTGGGTGATAATTTGTTTTTAAGTGGAGTGCAGCAAGGCTTAATTTTGCAGCAAAGAAATAATTTCCTACCATGGTAAAATACTTACTCAATTCTAAAATCACTATTGTATTTGTGCTTTTTGTCCTGCTTACGAATACAGTATCGGGTCAATTAGGAACACTCAAACGTGTTACGTCATTTGATGATAGGAGGGCGGTACTTAAAAAAGAATATAGTCTTCTCAAGTTTGCCCAAACACCTTCACAGCAAACCATAGATGCATACAAGGCAAAGGGATATCATTTTGATGGATTGTATGACAGGAATATATATTACATATCCAGACCTATTGCGTCAACAATTATTGAAGGAAGTGGGGCGGTAGGATTACCTATGTTTGAAGTTATTAAATATAAGCCGAACAGTTTTATTGTTTCACCCAATAATTGGTCTTATATCAATGATTCATTTAATATTCGTGTTGCTTTCTTTAGTGATGCCGATATTGATATTCTTACTAAGCAAGTATCTCGATTTGCAAGTGTTAAACAAACATTTCCCAAATATCATTACATGGAAATTCGTGTACCAGAAATTGGTATAAAATATTTCACATTTATGGACATGGTGAAGTGGCTTGAACCTATACACCCTCCATTAACAACAGATAATTTACCAGGCAAAACGTTGCACCGCAGTAATGTATTGCAAAATGGTTTGGGCCTAACAGGCAATGGTGTAAAAGTAGGAGAGTGGGATGGTGGTTTTGTAGGCCAGCACATAGATCACGACAGTCGTAAAACTATCCTTGATTATAATATACAAAGCGACCATGCTACCCATGTGGCAGGAACTATTTTAGGCAATGGAACTATTAATCCTTATGCTACAGGGATGGCACCCAATGCTATTCTATACTCCAGTGATTTTTATGGAAATATAGTCCCGAATATGGATTCAGCACAGGTAAAATATGGGCTCAATGTGACCTGTAATTCTTACGGTTATTCTCCGGCTTATGATACATGTCCGCGTGGCCAATATGATGATGAGAGCCGTGCAATTGATTTATTGGTGAATTATTATCCGCATTATTTGCATGTATATGCAGCGGGCAATGCCCAATCGAACTGTGGGCTGGGTGGCTATGGCACAATACCCAGTGGATGGAATAGTTCGAAGAATTTGATTACGGTGGGAGCAGTTGATTATAAAGGCGGGATGAGTACCTTTAGCAGTTGGGGACCAACACGCGATGGACGTGTGAAACCAGACATTAGTGCCGATGGTGTGAATGTGTATTCTACTTTGCCCAATAATAATTATCAAGGTGGGTGGAATGGAACCAGTATGGCAACACCAGGCGTTACAGGTACTGCAGCACAACTTACCGAGTATTATAAAAGTATATATAATAGTAATCCAGATGCGATATTATTAAAAGGTATATTATGTAATACAGCCGATGATGCTGGCCCCTTGCATGTGGATTTTAAACATGGCTATGGAAACATGAATGGATTGAAAGCATATCAATGCTTGCACGATACTTTATGGAACAGCGATACTATTTCAAATGGGAATATACAAACTTATAACATATATGTAGATAGCAATATAGTGCAGTATAGAGCTCTCCTCAATTGGATGGATCCAGAGGGAAACCCATCTGCCCAAAAAGCATTGGTAAACGATTTGGATTTATATATCATAACTCCATCCAATGATACTATATACCCATGGAAGCTAAATCCTTCATCGCCTACCATTGCCTCCGTTCAAGGTATTGATACTTTAAATAATATGGAACAGGTAACTATAGATACTCCACAGTGGGGCAATTATATTATAGTAGTTAAAGGTTCGTCAATAGCTATGGGGCCACAGAAGTTTTATATACATAACTGGCAACAAAAACCAGAATTAAAAGTATTATATCCCAATGGGGGAGAGCATATTGACCAAGGCACTTCGCAAACTATTCGTTGGCAAACGGCGGGACTTGCAGGGACCTATGATATATATTATTCAGCTGATAGTGGTGTTACTTGGGTTGCAATTGTATCAAATATTGCCAATAATATTAACTATTATGATTGGGCTGTACCTAATACTATAGCTAGCGATAAAGTATATATAAAAGTAGAAAACACCTCAATGAGTGATAGCAGTGATGTTGTCTTCACCATTATGAAAGGTGTAAGTGGTTTGAGTGCAACCTCCTGTTCAAAAAGTGTTATATTGAAATGGACATCAACGTCGCAAGCAGCAAAGCAAATTATATATAAACAGTTCAACAATGCGTGGACAGCGATTGATACTATTAATAATACGACAACTTATACTGATACCAATGTAGTGAACGGGCAAAAGTATTGGTACACCCTGCGTCACTTGTCGTCGAACGGGGCATATAGCGAAAGGGCTTATGCCGTGGAAGGGAAGCCTGATAGTGTGGTGAGTGGATTGGTTTCGTCGAACAAAAGCCATGTATTATATTGTGGCGATAGTATGATATTAACAGCTACGAATGGGAATACTTATTTGTGGTCTCCCAATGGTGAAACCACACAAACTATTAAAGTAAAACAAGCAGGAAATTATTCAGTAAATATTAACGGCAATGGTTGTATTCTTAATTCCACAGATTTTAAAGTAGTTGGTGGTTTGTCGGCAACGGCAACGCCCAGTACCATTTGCAAAGGCGACAGTGCTGTGCTTGATGCAGTCTCTCCTCAAATCAATACCATAAGGTTTACCGAAATTATACAAAATATGAGTGCCACGGGGGCTACCTCGCCTATGCCCTCATGGATTACCACACAAACCTCAACAGCCGATTTTGTGGAAGTAACCAATATGGGAACCGATACTATAGATATGTGGAATACCACTTTTGAAATTTGGGACAATTCTAGTATGATATCTTCATTTACCTGGCCCAGTTATGCCAAACTTTTGCCCGATAGCCTTTCGGTATTGCATATAGGGAACTCAGGTACCGATGATTCAACCCATTTGTATTATAATATTGGCGTATCCGATGACCAAAGTAGCTCAGGTGATGCCAGGGGTTATATATTAAAAATGAACGGACATATTATAGATGCAGTTGCAGTAAATGGATATAAGTTCCCAACGATAGCCAATGTGAGCAGTGTGATGGATTGGGAGGGACAGATTGCTTCTATGTCAGGCAGGGCAGGTTGCAGATTGAAGGGTGCAGACAATAATAACCAAACCAATTGGAGCATTGCATCGGCCACCAATGTTACAAATTTAGGAACACTTAATCCGAGCTTGGTTGATATTCCCACAGCAAATATATCATGGACTGATGGGCAAGGATTTACAAGTACCAATGCGAAAGAAGCACTATATAATATATTGGATAATAAAAATATCACACTTTCATTTTCGACCAGTAATTGTTCTGAACAATTAAGTTTTAATATCAATACATTAAATGCAGGGAATATTTCTACTTCAAAAGATACGATATGCTTGGGAGATAGTGTACAATTAACATTAAATAATAATGCTGCCTCACCAAATTGGGAAATGAACAATGGCAGCGGTTGGCAAACTTTAACTGATACCAATTCGCAAATTTGGCAAACACCAGCCCAGTCAACATGGTACAGGGCTTTAGTAAATACAAGTATGTGTGGCAATCAGTTTTCGGACAGTATATATATTATAGTAAATCCCGTAGCTAACCATGGTGTTATTACATTAAGTAGAGACAGTATTTGCACACCTGACACTGTTAGTTATAGCTGGAACGGTAGTAATGGCAGTGTGCAAGCATGGTATTATAATACAGGGAGTGGATGGGTGAATACGGGGTTAAGTGGGAACAATATAAATACTACTATTAGAAATAGTGGATGGATGATTGCCAGTATCGGGTATAATAATGGGTGCGGAAATATATATGATTCTATATGGCTCAATACAATCTCCCGCCCCTACACCAGTAATATTCTCACGAATAAAGATACTGTTTGTGGTTATGATAGTTTTACTTTATCGGTTGATACAGTTATGAATGGGACTATATATTTTGAGGAGTATAATAATGCAAATGGTCAATGGATTGTTCTGAATAATAATGGAGCAAGCAATTATATATATGGCCCAGGCAATAAAAACTTTGGAAGCAATAAATATCGGGCAAGAGTTTCCTCGGCAAAGTGTGGTGATATATATACAAATGATATTGATGTGGTGGCGAACCCGCTTAATATATTGGGGTCGGTTAGTGCTACTCAAGATACTATTTGTACAGGCGATATGGTCCATTTAACTTATACACCATCTGGTGCCCAGTCATGGAATAGGCAATATCCTGACGACTGGCAGTATATGGATACTGGTAGTAATTGGATAAGTTTAAATACAAATTCCTCGATGATTATGGCAACGCCAACTTTAAATACAAAGTATCGTGCATATTTTGTTACTGCATGCGATACCGATGAAATTGTATATACTATATATATGAGAAATATGGCGAGCAAAGGAAGTATTATAGCTTCTAAAGACTCAGTTTGTGCAGGCGATTCGGTTCAATTAACATCCACAGGTCATACAGGAACTGTAACTTGGCAGATGGACTTGGGAAGTGGTTATATAGATTTTGCAACAGGCGATTCTATATTTATGATGCCAACCGTGACAGGATTGTATAGGGCTAAGATAGAACTCTCACCCTGCGATTCGGCTTTTAGTGATTCGGTGAATGTATATATATTGCAACAACCCATGGGCGGAATGGCAATGGCGAATCAGGCCACTTATTGTAATGGAGATTCAGCTTCTTTGTATTTAATGAATCACTATGGTACTCCCAATTGGCAAGTATATGATTCTACTTCTTCAAGTTGGATAGCTATAAATATGGCAAGTGATAGTATTAAAATAGCAGCAAATATCTCTGCATGGTATAGAGCAGAAGTGAGTACTAATTTTTGCAAACCAGACTATAGTCAGCCAGTATATATACAAGTAGATACAAAACCAGTAGCAGGAGCAATTACAGCCGATAAAGATTCTGTATGTGCCGGTAATACTGTAAATCTAAAATTAAATAATTATAGCGGAAAAATAACCTGGCAGGAATATGATTCATCCGCAAACAATTGGAAAACTATTACAACAAGCATTGATAGTATTTCTGTTAATCCATCTTCATCCTATTATATAAGAGCAGTATTAAGTAGTGGTTCTTGCCCCTATGATTATACTACACCACGTCTAGTATATATACTTCCTACTGCCGTTGCCGGAACTATTCAATCTTCTGCTACTACTGCATGTATAGGAGATGGTATTACATTAACTTTAAATAATAATACTGGAAATATCCGTTGGCAATCCTATGATAGTGCTACTCAGAAATGGGTGAATCAGGGAACAAAGAATCCTATAACAGTTTATCCTTATGGAGCTACACGTTATCGTGCGGTATCTAGTATAAATATATGTTCTGCTATTAGTAACGAATTTATACTTACCACCATACCCTCACCCATAGTAAATTTAACTGCATCGGGTTCTTTAACGTTCTGCCAAGGTAATAACGTAGTATTTAATTCGAGCCAGGGAAATGGGTGGCAATATCAGTGGATAAAAGATACCATTGATATAAGTGGGGAAACGCAAAAAAAATATACTGCAACAACCTCAGGTACATATCAAGTGAGGGTAACGGGGAGCAATGGTTGTGCCAATACATCGGGTAAATTAAGCGTAATTGTTAATCCATCCCCAGCAACTCCAACTATTACAAGGAATGGGAATAATTTGCAATCGAGCAGTGCTACTGCAAATCAATGGTATAAAGATGGAGTGCCTATTTCAGGTGCGAATAATCAAAATCTTATTATAAATAGTTCTGGGAATTATACTGTGAAAGTAACAAATAATTTTGGATGTGTGAGTACTTCTGCGGTGTTCACTATAACAGGAATATCTGATGTTTATATACAAAATAAATTAAGTATATATCCCAACCCAACTTCTAATATAACCCAAATTATTTTGCCCGTTGAGCTACAATCAAATGCAAAAGTAAATATGATAGATATTCACGGACGTATTGTACAAGCTGCATACACTCGCATAAGCGATAAATCACTAAGTTTGGATTTGAGCAATTATGCACAGGGAATATATATAATAGAATTGTGCCAGGGGAATGGGTGCTGGAAAGGGAAATTGGTGAGGGAATAATCTACGTTATGGTTGGTGGGGACACCAACCATGAACCGTATTGTTGATTTAAGCAGTATGATAGTCCTTCGATATGATTGGGTCGGGAGATTTATACGTCGCTATTCAACTCCTTCAGAGTTGCGTTCGAGGATGATTTCGTCTCCCTGCATTTCATGCAGGGTTATTCAGATTAAATCCCTTCAGGATTTTTTTTTGAGATGATTTTAGTTGTGAGTTTTTCAATAATGACCGATCAACTCTGAAGGAGTTGAATTTGAATAACCCCATATCCAATATGGGGAAATAAAAAGCGACAAACAACAACTCTGAAGGAGTTGAATAGCCCCGCGAATTCGAACTGCTGTGGACTGAAAATGTGCGTTGATTTAAGAACGAGATTAACGATTTGTGATTTTAGATATAATTTAATTCCAATAATGTATTAATGACAATATAGGAATTTAAAAATAAAAAAAAGAGTCCTACATTATTGATAAATATTAATCTTTTTATCGGCACTTTTAATTTAAAAATCACAAATATCCCAATTCCAAGAATAGAAAGGCAGATTAAAAGTCCACCGATTTCATAAGCAAAAGGAAGTGCAATACTTGGTAAAAATAACATTGAGAAGACGAAGATTAAAATAAGCTTTGACTGTTTGCTGTTTGGATTGTCGATGTTTTTCAAGGTGATTATGCCTGAGATAATGAATGGAATACTTGTAAGCAAATTTAATGAAATCATCAACTCACCCCATGCAAATGGTTTATTAAGATAGTATATTATTAATGTAGCAGATACGAACGAAAATCCAATTATATTTAATAAACATAGGTACTTTAACAGCCTTTTCATATTCTAATTTATTGAATTTTTTTATAATTGCATAATAGTATCAACTACATACTCCACCTCATCCAATCCCAAATCACAATATAATGGTAACCGCAACAAACCATTGGCAAACCGAGTACAGTTAGGCAACTCCCGCCCATCGTGTTGGGTATTATAATAGTTGCTTTGGTGTAGGGGAAGGTAGTGAAAAGCAGTATTTATTCCTGCCTTTTTGCAGTGTTCTATTATACTGTTTCTTTGTTTTATACTATCTAAAACTATATAATACATCTGTGCATTGTTGGTACTATATTCTGGAATGTTTGGTGTTTCAAAATTTGAGTTTGCAAAAAGGTCATTATAATGATTCCATATCTCTATTCGCTTTTTTTGAATTTGTTCCATTTCTTCTAATTGTGCAAAAAGAAATGCTGCCGTTAATTCAGATGGTAAGAAAGATGAACCTATATCAACCCAGCCATAACTCATTGTTTCGCCACGGATAAATTTGCTGCGGTCTGTTCCTTTTTCCCAGATAATTTCTGCACGCTCTACAAATTTCTTGTCATTAATCACCAACAATCCGCCTTCGCCACTAATGATATTTTTTGTATCATGAAATGAAAAAGCCGCCAAGTGCCCAATAGAACCAAGTGGTTTGCGGCTGCCATCATCAAACATATAAAATCCATCAATGGCTTGGGCAGCATCTTCTATAAGATATACCTTGTGTTTATTAGCCAGTTCTAACAATAATTCCATATTGCAGGCATTGCCAGCATAATGCACGGCAACTATAGCTTTTGTTTTTGGAGTAATGAGTTCTTCTAAAGTTTCAACATCCATATTTGGATGCAACTGACTGCTGTCTGCAAAAACAATTTTTGCTCCCCTCAGCACAAATGCATTTGCTGTAGAAACAAAAGTGTAAGAAGGCATAATCACTTCATCGCCCGGTTTTATATCAATAAGTATAGCAGCCATTTCCAAAGCAGCAGTGCATGAATTGGTGAGCAGGCAATTATTGAAACCGTATTTGGTTTTGAAAAAATCCTGACAGCGTTTGGTGAATTCCCCGCCTCCGGAAATTTTCCCATTGGCCATTGCTTGGGCCATATAGTCGTTTTCTTTGCCAGTATAATTAGGTTTGTTGAAGGGTATTTGCAAAGTATCGGGTCCTAAATTTGTGGGCAAAGTTAAGCTCGCAAACATCATATCAACTAGCTATTTCAAAAGGACTTAACGGCAGTTGAAAATATATTCATTTAATTTTGGATGATACCTTGTTTTATCCGACTTCCTTTTTTACTTTTGCGGCCTTAAAAATTAAACGAAATTTTAATGGCAAATATTGGAAAAGTAGCACAGGTAATTGGTCCTGTAGTCGATGTAAGCTTTGCTCACATAGACGCTAAACTCCCTCGTATCCTTGATGCACTGTATGTAATCAAGGGTGATGGAACCAAAGTTATTTTAGAAACACAACAACATTTGGGCGAAAACCTAGTTCGTACAATTGCGATGGAAGCAACTGACGGATTGGTACGTGGAATGGATGTTACTGACACAGGCAAAGCAATCATGATGCCTGCGGGCGACAATGTTCGTGGACGTTTGATGAATGTGGTTGGTGAGTCTATCGATGGACTTGCACAACCGGATGTTCCTGAATATCGCTCTATCCATAGAGATGCTCCCAAGTTTGATCAGTTGACAACTAAATCAGAACCATTATATACTGGTATCAAAGTAATTGACCTATTAGAGCCTTATGTAAAAGGTGGAAAAATTGGTTTGTTCGGTGGTGCGGGTGTGGGCAAAACCGTACTTATTATGGAGTTGATTAACAATATCGCCAAAGCATATGAAGGTATGTCGGTATTTGCCGGTGTGGGTGAACGTACCCGTGAAGGTAATGACTTGCTTCGTGAGATGATTGAATCAGGCGTTATTAAATATGGTAAATCTTTTATAGAAAGCATGGAAAAAGGTGACTGGGATTTGAGCAAAGTTGATTTGCACGAACTCGCCCAATCGCAAGCAACATTGGTTTTCGGACAAATGAACGAACCTCCAGGAGCCCGTGCCCGTGTGGCCTTGAGCGGACTTTCTATCGCAGAATATTTCCGTGATGGTGATGAAAAATCTGGCGGTCGTGATATACTTTTCTTCGTTGATAATATTTTCCGTTTCACTCAAGCAGGTTCTGAGGTGTCGGCCCTATTGGGTCGTATGCCATCAGCGGTGGGTTACCAACCTACACTTGCCAGCGAGATGGGTGCGATGCAAGAACGTATTACTTCTACCAAACGTGGTTCTATCACATCGGTACAAGCGGTATATGTGCCTGCGGATGACTTAACTGACCCTGCTCCAGCTACCACATTTGCCCACTTAGATGCAACAACTGTATTGAGTCGTAAAATTGCCGAGCTTGGAATTTACCCAGCGGTTGATCCTTTGGATTCTACTTCACGTATTCTTTC
>JAYVCI010000234.1:0-5249 GCA_043750035.1 Chitinophagaceae bacterium | reverse complement strand
CCTATATAAGTTGTATACAAATTGACCCATTGGATACTTCAAGAATATTTGTGGTATTTAGTAATTATAATATACAAAGTGTTTTTTATAGTAATGATGGCGGGCAAACTTTTACAGCCATCAGCGGTAATTTAGAACAGTTTGCAAGCGGTGGTGGCAATGGCCCTTCATGCCGATGGATTACCATGATGCGACGCAATGGATTTATAGGATATTTTATTGCTACCAGCACAGGTTTATATGTTACCGATAGTTTGCAAGGAGCTAATACCAAATGGGTGCTGCAAGCTTATGATATGATAAGCAATAATATTTGTACCATGATAGATGTGCGTGAAAGTGATGGCTTGGTAATAGTGGCCACCCACGGCAACGGGCTCTTTGCAACAAATTTTGACAATGCGTGGCAACTAACAGGTATAGATAAAAAGTCAGCAACAAGTATGATAAAACTATATCCCAATCCCGCACATGAATATATAAATATAGAATTGCAAAATATCCCAAACAAATTTGTGCCGATAGATATATATGATATGGAAGGTCGGCGAATTTGGACAGGAACAACGCTGCAACAATACACCCAAATCCCCTGTGCCGCTTGGCCGCCGGGGAATTATATGATAAAGATTGATTTGGCGGAGAAGCGGGAGGTTTTGAGGATGGTAAAGGAGTAATTAGATTGTTGTAAATTATATATAATGAAAAATTCTAGGCATTTTACAAAAACAATAATTATTGGAGGATTTTTTATTTGTCTGTTATTCTCATGCAACGCTTCTTATAAAGAAAAGTATGATATAAGTAAAATAAAATTTAGACCTGTCGGATTTTATTATATGGACGACAGCACACTTAAGGATGAATATATATATGTTTACAATTTGGAGGAGCCAGTCCCTTTTCAGGATATAAAAGACACTTTAGTATCATATATTAAAACACTAAAAAAAGATACGTCACGAGATCACATAATTAATTTTTTAGATTACAGAGACTTTTTTCCTGATTCCACAAATGATCTTTCACATCATTATTTATCAAGTAGTGAGTACTCGAAGCATTTGATTTGTCGATACTCTTATATGTATAAACAAAAGTATGAAAAAATAATACTGTTTAATGAAGATGGGGCATTTGAAATAATTGAATTAGGCAATAAATCTGCTAAGAGTAGATAGTATATGTTTTATGCCCGTGGTTCGTGTTTTCACCACAGCTGTTCGGAACATCCATTTGTCGCGTCCCTAAAGGGACTTCACGTTTATTCATATCTGTTTTTTACCAATGTTACGTCACTCTGTGACTTATAAAAATATCATTCATAATATATCATAGTCCTGTAGGGACGTGATCCCGATAGCTATCGGGAGTAAAAAAAGCAGACCCCTCCGCCCCAAGTCCCTTTAGGGACGCAACATTGAGCGAGCATAAAAATCTTCCGAACAGTTATGGTGTTTTCACCAACCACATTTCGGAGACGAGATGCCAGTGCTTTCTACTGCAGCCCCCATGCAGAATATATATATGATACTTTAATGAGCACGGTTCTGGTTGGTCTCGTTTTAAGAACGAGACCAACCAGAGGCAGAATAGGCGATGCATTACAGAAGGTGGTGAAGGAGTAAAACGGTATATAAATTTCAGAAAAAAAATCCCAATAATTACTCATCGGGATTTGTGCACTCGGCGAGATTAAATTACCGAGCACACACTCAATGGGATTGCCACGTCGGAAGCCTCCTCGCAATGACGAGAAAAAGATACGGCACTTAATGACGTAATAAAAAATTTATTTTTATTGCGTATATGGCCGCAGGCAATATATTTGCCGTCTTAATTTAGCCAAATGAAAAAAATATTACTTCTCAATGTATTGTTGTTTATGGGTGGTATATTGGAATCAAACGCACAAACAACGGTTGACTTCGACAATTACCAACTTCTAAAATCAAGCGGCCCCTTGCCAAAGGACGTAACAACCACAACTACTACAAAACTTAAAAAATCTCTTGAGAAAATTGACAAGAAAGATATTTCAAGAAAGGAAAAAAATGCCCAAAGGTCCTTTCAATTGTATGTAAATTTTATGGTTGATGAAAACTTATTGAGTGGGTATGTATTATATAATGACCCCGTAGGTGATTATGTAAATAAAGTAGCCCAAAAGCTATTAAAAGACAATATGAGTTTATATAATGAAATGCGATTCTATGTTATCGAGTATCCCGTTGTGAACGCATTAACTACTCCCACCGGTATAGTTTTTATTACGGTAGGGTTATTGGCCCATTTAGAGAATGAGGCTCAATTGGCTTTAATATTATCGCACGAAATACAGCATTATTCAAAGAACCATTCGTACAAGGAATACACATTTGAACCACAAATTGATAAAAAAGGGAATAAGGAAAGCAATACCAAAGAGTTCGAATCTTTTTTACAGAAATCGGCATATAGTCGAGAAATGGAAACAGAAGCTGATAAAGAAGGGCTGGAATTATATGGAGAGAGCGGTTATAGTCTTGAGGTAATTGAAAGTGTATTTGATATTCTGCAATTTTCTCATTTACCTTTCGATGAAGTTTCATTTAAACCCAGTGTATTGGAAACAAAAAATTTAAAGTTCCCCAAATCATTCACCCCGGCTGATTCAATCCTAACTCCCATTGACATTAATTCTGACGATTATGATGATGAATATCTCTCACATCCCAATGTTAAAAAACGCAGAGAAGTTTTATTGGCTATTGCTGCTAAAATGAAATCTTCTGGAAGTGCTTTATATTTGGTGGGAGAAAAAGAATTTGAGGATGCCCGCAAAATAGCACGGTATGAATATGTACATATCTGTATGATTTACCACCACTATGAAGAAGCATTTGTTAGTTTAAATATATTGTTATCCGAAAATGCCAACAGCCATTATCTGCAGCGAAATTTAAATCATTGTTTATATGCGATGGCTAAACTACAGTTACATTATGGCAATACAAACTTTACCAAAGTATGGCATACCAGTTATAAGAAAATTGAAGGAAATGGCGGGGGGGCTTATTATTTTGTGGGTACTATGATAAAGTCGGATATTGGCTTGGTAACTGCTGCTTTAGAAAATATTTGGACCTACCACCTTAATAATCCAGATGATAAAAATTCTATTAAAATGATAGAAGAACTAACCACCATATTTGGAACTAAATATAAATTAACCGCTGAAGATTTAAAAAAGCTAGACCCTTCAAAAACACTAAACGGGAAAGCACCCAAAAAAGGGAAAACCATTAAAAAGAAAACCAAAAACAAAGTTGATGAAGATGCAAGTAATGATGAGGAGGAAGAAGAAATAGAGGAAAGCAAATCAAAAGGAAAGTCGAAAGGAAAAAACAAAGAGAAAACCACCAAGGAGAAGAAAGAAAAAAAGAAAAAGAAAAAGAAAAAATCGAAAGCCGATTATCAAGAATATTTTAATGAGGATTCTATTAGAAACGTATCAAGACCTATTTTTTATAGTGTATTAAAAAATTTAGCAAATGATGAAAGTTTTGCAAAGATTATGACAAAATCATTAAAAGAGTATAAGGCTGTTCAAAAGAAGAAAAATGAAGAAGATGAAGAAAATTCTCCAATAGTTGCTGCTGAATATATTGATGAGGAGTATAATGCATTTGATATATACGAATTCGATGAAAGTGTAAGTGTTGAGAAAATGGTTTTGTTATCTCCCAAGTATACTAAATTGAACCATAACAAGAAAGAGAAAAATAGATTTGTAAGTTCCGAAAACAAAGTAATAGAATTAAGTGAGGCTATAAAATATGTAGCTGAGAAAGCTGAAATTCAAATTGATGATATTAATACCAAAACATTAAAAGAAGGAGATGCTGAGAAATTAAATGAAATGAGTTTAATCAATAATTTTTTGGTAGAAAAATCTGACGACCCAGAAATATCATTAATTCCCATCGACCAAACGGCAATTGATCAATTTATCACCAACCATAACACCTCCTTAATTTTTAAACTGAGTGTTACGGGTGTAAAAGAAAAAGTAAACGGTGCTGAAATTGCCTGGGCTTTAGCTACTGTGGGATGTATACTTGTTGCATCCCTTATAGGGGGAACAGTTCAACTTGATTACAACCCACTTAAACCGCTATATAAAAACAACCACTATACTATATTCTTTGCAAATGTAATTGATTTAAAAACGGGCAAGGATGTTTATGGCCGGGCAGTTATGTTCAACCATGGTGACAGGAAAATATTGGTTAAAATGCATTTGTATGATATATTATACCAAATGAAGAATAAAAAATAATTATTAAAATGAAATTAAAAATAACATATATTGTATTGGTATTATTTTTTATTAATAATATTACAAAAGGGCAAGTTCCAGGGTTTTTAGGCAAAACAAAAATAATTTCAGGTGGCCTAGGAGTTGGGTCATCTATAGAAGGTAACTTTGATAAGTCTTTTCATTTTGCTTTTGAAGTGGCAAAAACAAGAATAAGAACCAGTGGTCTTTATTATAGACTATGCACCAGTGGCGATGATGTATATTTTGCTGAAAAAAACGGATTTGAATATATATATCTTGGTTCTAAAATGGTACATGATATTATGTGGCGGTGGACTTTTGTTAACAAAGCCAAAGGTGGTTTAGCTCCAGTTGGAAAATACATAGCTTTGGCTGCAGGCACAGGCATTGCACAATTTAAAATGGGACTGTTTGATATTGCCCCCGCTACTACTGATAGTACTTTGTCTAAATTGGCAATACTGCCAATGCTCTCGTTTGGTGCTGGCAGAAGGGCCCTGCTATCAGAAACCCTGCTCTTAAATTGGGGGTGGGAATTTTCCTACCGTTTCCCAATTAAGTCATTTATCGAATTCGATAATGCTATTGCTTCTGCTTCTATGTTTAGGATATATTTGGGGGTGTCAGTTATGACGAAGTAAAGTGGGAGTCAGGTGGAAACACCTAAAAAGTGCAGTCGGGTGTTTGAGGGTGATGAAGGAGTAGAGTTATTGTGTGCTTAACTCTTACTTCATAAAAAAAATATTTTTGCCCGTGCAACCTTTTTACCTTTTTAGTGGTCATGTAATTTAGAACCGCTTTTTTTCAAACAAATAAATTTGCATAACCCATAAATTGTTCTATATTGCACCTCTATTATGAACATTAAACAATTGCCTTCACCCATATACTAACTATTTCATAGCATAGGCGACATTTTTTTCAC
>JAYVCI010000233.1:0-2283 GCA_043750035.1 Chitinophagaceae bacterium | reverse complement strand
CATTTTAATTCTTTCGTATTTCTCTTTTAGTAAATCATGTTTCTTCATTTGCTTTTTTAAATGCAAATGTACGGTTTATTTCTTTACAAATACTTAGTATTTATTATAAAATAACAAGTGATTATATAATTATCACCGCCTTTTGGGATAACAGACAAGACCCCAAGAGCCTTTTAAAACTACTTATTAAGACCTAGATATCGCTACCTGAAAATAGGCTTATTGATGGTTCGACTACGCTCACCACAACAACCACAGGCAGCACCCTTCCAAAATAAAATCCGTGTAATTCGTGTAATCCGTGATTCAGACAATGGATGCGTCAGCCACTGACTACTGATTACTGACCACTGTTTACTTTTTTCTGGTTGAGAGCATATAGCCCCAAAAAAATACATACAACATCATGAAAAAATACATCCTCCCCATTGCAATCGTATTATTATGTTTTAATACATACGCACAAACAGAAAGAACAATTAAAACCAATGTGAAGAAAGCCATTGTTTACCTACAAGGTGCACAGCTTAGCAGCAGCGAAAGTATGATGCTGCCGGCGGGCAACAGCAAGCTGATATTTGAAGGTGTGTCGCCACACTTGCAGGAGGCGAGCTTGCAGGTATCGGGCAAGGGCAGTTTTGTGATACTGGAAACGCAGTACCAACTTAAATACAAAGAAAAAGTAGCATCGAAATTAGATGGGAAATATAATAGACAAATTAGCTTGATAGATGATAGCTTGGAAGAAAATGCATATAAGAAACTCGATGCAGAGAATCGTTATAATACTTTGGAACTGGAAAAGAAAATGTTGCTGGGAAATAAAACCATCAAAGGTGAATCGCAGAAAGATTCATTGCCTTTATTACAACAAAGTTTAGATTTTTTGCGTGAACGATTAAACAATATCATGGCTACAGAATTGAAAATATCGAGAGAACTAAAACGCATACAAAAAAGTACCAATGAACTGGAACAACGCAAACAAGATTTATTGAACTTGCAAAATGGAGTTACAGAAGAAGTGGCCAATGCACAACCTGTTCCGCAAGTAGTGGTATCGGTATTTTGTGAAGCGGCTACCACAGCCCAACTCACCCTACAATATTATGTGGCAAATGCAAGCTGGACACCTTTTTACGAATTGCATGGCGATGGTACAACCAGTATGGTACAACTAAAACAACTAGCCACCATACAACAACAAAGTGGATTGGATTGGAAAGATGCAAGTATTATATTATCAACTGCTACGCCTAATCAAAACAGTATAAAACCACAATTGCCTATTTGGTATATATATAATCAACAGGTGTATTATAATGATAAGTATAAAAGTATTCCGCAAGCTCCAGCTCAAAATAATGATAATAGATATAGAAACGGTAAAATTGAGGATTCGAAAGTAACTTTAGAAGCGAAAGATGAAATAGAAGCAGAAGACATGTCATTATATACAACTATATCACAAAATATATTATTAACCGAGTTTGAACTGAAATTAAAATATAGTATTCCTACAGATGGGAAAAAACATTATGTCGCTATCCAAAACAAAGAACTGCCTGCAAAATATTTCTTCTCTGCCGTCCCAAAACTAGATACAAAAGCTTTCTTAATGGCACAAATAACTGGTTGGGAAGATTTGAATTTGATACCCGGCAATGCCAAAATATATTTTGATGGAAACCTTGCGGGTACTACTGCTATCAATCCTGATATAACAAGTGATACCATGTTATTAAATATGGGCCGTGATAATAGTTTTGTAATACACAAACGCAGACTGAAGGATGAAAGTAAAGAAAGAATGATTCATGACGAGATGATAAGAACCTATACTTATGAAGTGGTAATTAAAAATACCAAAAGCATAGGACTGAATATGCGTGTCGAAGATCAAATCCCATTGGTGCAAGTTGGTCTCATTGATGTGAAAGTCGAACTCAAAGATGCAGACGGAGCCAAATACAACGAACTCACCGGCAAATTATCATGGGACTATAAACTGGGCCCCAAAGAATCGAAAAAGATTGTGTTTAGTTTTGAGGTTCGTAGTCCGAAGGGTAGGGTTTTGGCGGGGTTGTAATATTATATAGGGTCTGCTCATAAACTCAGGGCACGTCTTGGTTGAATAAAAATATAAACAATACAGCTTATCCATTGATAGATTTTATAGGTGCGTAGCTGTGCCAACCTCGTCAATTTGACGAGGTTTAACACCAGTACTATAGAGGCGATCCAAGATTCGCTTGTGGTCTTCAGTTTAGCTTTAATATTATT
>JAYVCI010000232.1:0-51124 GCA_043750035.1 Chitinophagaceae bacterium | reverse complement strand
AATCATTTTAATTCTTTCGTATTTCTCTTTTAGTAAATCATGTTTCTTCATTTGCTTTTTTAAATGCAAATGTACGGTTTATTTCTTTACAAATACTAACTACTATTTACTGACTACTAATTACTATATAAGAAGTGCTTCTCCCACCCCCATCTTCTTTCCTCAATATCTCTTTATTTATCAAATCCTGTATATCACGCAGAGCTGTATCTGCTGAGCATTTGGTAATCTTTGCCCACTTAGACGAGGGGAGTTTTCCATCAAACCCATCCAGTAATTTATTCACCATTAATTTTTGCCTTGCATTGAGATGTGTAGCTGTATGCCTCTCCCAAAAACTAACTTTATATAATACTTTTGAAAGTGTATTTTCGGTGGCATGTAAAGAACTCATGAGGCAATTTAAAAACCATTGCAACCAGTTAGTAATATCCAAACCGCCTTGCTGTGTTTTTTCAAGTATATCATAATACTTTTTTCGTTCCAGTCTTATTTGTGCTGACATGCTATAGAACCTTTGTGTGCTGCCATCTGCACGGGCAAGTTGCATATCAGCTATTGCACGGGCTATGCGGCCATTACCATCATCGAAAGGATGTATAGTTACATACCATAAATGGGCTATCCCTGCTTTTAATACTGGATCTAATTTATCTTTGGCATTAAACCATTTTATAAATTGGCTCATTTCTTTGCCAACTATTTCTGCCGCTGGTGCTTCAAAATGCACTTTCTCTTTTCCCATCGCACCTGATATTACCTGCATTGGGCAAGTGCTATCATTTCGCCATTTCCCCACAGTTATTTTATACATACCGCTTCTACCTGTGGGAAATAAAGAGGCGTGCCAATTATATAATCTTTCTGCACTTAAGCGTTTCTCGTTTTGTTGTGTCGCATCAAGTATCATCTCAACAACACCTTCCACATTTCTATCTGAGGGAACCAAACCCGATATATCCATGCCCAAATGCCGAGCTATGGACGAACGCACTTGCTCGGGACTCAATAATTCACCTTCTATTTCCGATGATTTGAGGACATCCAAAGTGAGGGTTTCTAAAACTGCTTCTTCCCTTAAATGAAAACCCAACGCCTCCATTTTGCCCATTATTTTTCCCTGCAAATGCCTCACCTGCCCAAGCGTAAATGCAAGCTCTTCTTGCCTCCAAGTAAAGTTTGGCCAACCTTTTTTCTGATAGATATAGATTTCTATTCTCCGCATACAATGCAGCAAATATACATTCTATTCTCCGCATCTTAAAATTTATTCTCCGCAAATTATGCGGTTATTAGATGGGCTATTCTCCGCATGGAGAGGATTCGGGGTTGCTTTCTCCAGCGTTGTCTCCCCTCCATCGGAGAGGCTGGGGAGAGATTGTGCGTCAGCCCCCCGAATCCTGCCCCCTCACGAATAAGATTCGAGACTATATTTGCACTATGATATTAATAACCGGCGGTAGTGGATTGGTAGGAACTTGGCTTATATGCAAATTGCTTTTGCAGGGGAAAGAAGTACGTGCAATAAAACGTGATAAAACTGATTTATTGGATTTTGAATTAGTGTGTAAACTAAATAATATAACACCAGAACATTTGCAAAAACTACAATGGGCAAATGCAGATATCAATGATATAGTTTCATTAGAAAATGCGATGCGGGGATGTGATTATATATATCACTGTGCAGCCTTGGTTTCTTTCAAACAAAAAGACCGCGACCTGATGATGGAAGTAAATGTGGAAGGTACGGCCAATGTGGTGAATACCGCCATAGTATTGGGCGTAAAGAAATTAATATA
Organism: Chitinophagaceae bacterium; assembly: GCA_043750035.1. Lineage (GTDB taxonomy): Bacteria > Bacteroidota > Bacteroidia > UKL13-3 > UKL13-3 > CANJUD01. The sequence goes on along the minus strand of JAYVCI010000232.1, from coordinate 49,322 downwards.
TGCAAGTTCTGTAGCTGCTTTGGGTCGGAAACAATCGGGAGTGGAGGCTATTGATGAAGATACCAAATGGGAGACATCAGGGAATAATTCAAACTATGCCAGCAGTAAATATAAAGCGGAGATGGAAGTGTGGCGGGGCATTGAAGAAGGCTTGCCCGCTGCAATGGTGAACCCGGGTATTATAAATGGGCCAGGCACTTGGCAGCGTAGCAATGGCAGAATGTATTATAATATATATAAAGGTTTGCCATTTTATACCAAAGGAAGTGGTGGCTATGTTGATGTGCGTGATGTGGTAAAAGCTATGATACAGTTAATGGAAAGTGATATTGTTGCCCAACGCTATGTGATGGTGGGAGAAAACCTGACTATTTTAAATTGTTTTAATAAGATAGCCGATGCTTTGGGAAAGAAAAGGCCCAGTATATATATAGGTCCGGTTTTATCTGAAATTGGGTGGCGACTATTTGGCGTATATAGTTACTTAATGAACAAGGAACCTATTGTTACCAAAGAACTGGCAAGGACTGCACATTTGCATAGTATATACTCATCAGAAAAAATAAAACGTGAACTTAACTTTAAATTTACGCCCATGATTGAATCCATACAATATTGTGCGGATGCTTTTGTGGCTTCACAGGAAAAATAAATAATATACATAATGAGACCTTATATATTGGTAATGCTTGGCGGTGCAATAGGTAGCTTGCTCAGATTTATATGCAGCAAATTGTTACCCGCTTTTAATATTAATTCTTTGCCTTGGCCCACATTTGTGGTAAATATAATAGGATGTTTTTTAGCTGGAGTAGTTGCAGCTATCATCAAAAAACAAGAACTCACAAACGATTGGTACTTATTGGCAGTTACAGGTTTTATGGGAGGCTTTACTACCTTCTCCGCATTTTCATTAGAGATACTACAATATATAAATCAAGACAAGTGGGCTACTGGAATATTATATATATTGTTGTCAGTAGCTTTATCAATATTGGCTGTAGTTGGTGGTTGGTGGTTGGGGAGTAAATGATATATTACTTTGATAGATTATTCTATTAGACATCTCCTCTGAACGGCACTGAAAAATAAATATTAAACTTGTTCTTCCACATCATGGACTCAACAGGCTTCACCGTGCGAGTGCTGTATTTGGCAAGTTTATGAAAGGTGCTACTTTTATGATTCCTACTCCAAGACTGTTGGCACAAGTAGTGGAAATGCTTTCTAATATTGACATGGCTGACCGCGATACCAAAGGCGATGTATTTGAATATTTGTTAAGCAAAATTGCAAGTTCCGGACAGAACGGACAGTTCCGCACACCACGCCATATTATACGCATGATAGTAGGTATGGTTGACCAACTATAGAAGATATAATATGTGGCATCCACTTGAACAAAGTGGCGTTTTTGCTGCGGAACAGCCCTTCAATATCAATAAATTTTTTCTTAGTTTCCTCCATTTTCCCGCAAACAAAAGGCGTTATTGGCAGATTACAAAATTAATATAGTAGTCAGTGGTAAGTAGGGAGTTTTTTTAAAATTTTAGTGGCTTTGGGTTTGCCTTTTAAACTGCGATAAAATTACAACTATATTGATTCAACACCAATACCTTTGCCGCAAAAATTATATACTATGAATTTACCCATATTAACCTTAAAACCCGATCGCCAGCGTAGCTTAATTAACAGACACCCGTGGGTGTTTAGCGGGGCTGTAAAAAGTTTGCCCCAAGCAGCAACAGGCGATATTATACAGATAAACAACGACAAGGGGCAGTGGCTGGGTTACGGTTTTTTTGATGAACACAGTGAGATAGTGTGCAAAATTTTTGAGTATGACCAACAAGATGCTGTTATAGATCAAAAATACTGGCAGCACAGATTGGCACAAGCATATACTATGCGAAAAAATTTGCTTGATTTAGCCCATACCAATTGCTTCCGCTTGGTGCATGCCGAAGGAGATTCCTTGCCAGGTATAATTGCGGATGTATATAACAATACTGTCGTGCTGCAAATACTGCATAAAGGCACAGAGAATATACTGCAACATATTGCCTCTTCATTGCACAATTTGGGTTTTGAATATGTATATCTGAAAACAAAGAAAAGCAGCAAGCATATTGAAGATATTAGCCTGCCACAAGGTTGGTATGGCTCAGAGGGGGAGACAGTAATTGTGGTGAAAGAAAACGGATTGAAATATGAAGTAGATATAGAAAATGGACAAAAAACTGGTTTCTTTTTGGACCAGCGTGATAACCGTTTTTTGTTGCAAAACTATAGCAAAAATAAAAGTGTACTCAATGCATTTTGTTATACCGGTGGGTTTTCTGTTTCTGCATTGCAGGGAGGTGCTGCAAATATCACTTCGGTTGATATATCTAAATCTGCTGTAGAAATGTGCGATAAAAATGTAGCTGCAAATTTTGGGAGCGACGCTCCAGACACTTCATTGGCAGAAGATTGTTTTGACTATCTGCGTAGCATGCCAGCAGGCCAATTTGATGTGATAGTATTGGACCCGCCCGCATTTGCCAAGCATGCACGGGCTGTGCCCCAAGCCAGCAGGGGGTATAAAGACATTAATATGTTGGCAATAAAAAAAATAAAACCCGGGGGCATTATATTTACTTTTTCTTGCTCCAAAAATATTGATACTGTATTGTTTCGAAAAATTGTTTTTGGAGCTGGAGCAGATGCCAAACGAAGTGTGCGGATTATCCATCAACTTACCCAAGGGATAGACCACCCGATTAATATTTACCATCCTGAAGGCGAGTACTTGAAAGGGCTTGTTTTGTATATTGAATGAGTGAACGATTTACGATTTGGCGTTGCTTGTCATGCTGAGTTAATCGAAGCATAGACAAACTAGAGGGTGCTTCTCCACTGTCTCCTTCGATAATCCCGATAACTATCGGGACAGGATGACAGAATATATGTATATAATATGTTAATGATGAAATCGGCCTCGTATTATATATGCTCCCTACCTTTGCCGCATGGAAATTCCGAAAGGTAAGCTTATCGCAATTGGCGGTGCCGAAGACAAAGGTACCATGCCCGAAAAAGATTTTATACAATTGAACAACCTCAACTTTTTTGAGTTGGGTATTTTGAAAAGAATTGTAGATGAAGTGGGAAAGCCTGACCCACTTATTGAAGTAATCACCACCGCATCGTCTATACCTGAAGAAGTAGGGGACAATTATCTGAATGCTTTTGGTAAAATGGGCTGCACCCGTGTGGGCGTTATCCATATTAAAAACCGTGAAGACGCACAAAATCCAGGTTATATTGAACGCATCAAAAATTGTGAGGGGATTATGTTCAGTGGTGGCAACCAACTTAGGCTTACCAGTTTGCTTGGTGGTACCCAGTTTATGGACATTATTCATAACCGGTATATGAACGAGGACTTCATAGTTGCCGGAACTTCGGCAGGGGCCATGGCCATGAGCAATACCATGATATACCACGGCCACAGCACTACCGCACATTTGAAGGGCGAAGTAAAATTAACCACCGGGCTTGCATTTGTTAAAAACGTAATCATTGATTCGCACGTTGAAAAACGTGGCCGATTTGGACGCTTGGCCCAAGCCGTGGGGCTAAACCCAAGCTGCATAGGAATAGGACTGGGCGAAGACACCGGCGTGTTAATTACCGAGGGAAGCAATATGGAAGCAATTGGTTCGGGTTGTGTCATTATTATAGATGGACACAATATCAAACACAGCAATATTGCTGATATTTCTGAAGGGTCTCCCATTAGTTTGGAAAATTTGCAAGTACACTTAATGGTGAAAGGCAACCGCTATAATATTGAAGACCAAGTGTTCAAAGCCGACTTTGTGAGTGAGGAGGATTAATTATATCCGATAGCTATCGGATTTTTAAAATTGTTGTTTGCAGTTTTAAAATATTTGCTTATTTTTGCAACCCTTAAAAAAATAGAAAGTTAAAAATCAATATGCTTTACATCAACGTAAAAGAAAACGAATCATTAGACAAAGCCCTTAGGAAATTCAAAAAGAAATTTGAAAAAACGGGTGTGGTAAAAGAAGTACGCAGCCGCATGGCTTTTGAGAAGCCTTGTATCCGCCGCCGCCAAGAAATGATACATGCCAAATACAAACTGAGAATGCAGACCAAAGCTGCCGAAGGCAAATAAGTCTTTGTTATTAAAATATTTTAGGAAAGCAATCTTGTTTACGCAGGGTTGCTTTTTTTATGTCCGCTCTGATGGTTGGTGGGGATTCCAACCATGCACTCTATACAACCATTCAAACAAATCCCTTATGTTTGCATCCAAATAAAAAGTAGTTTTTTTTGATTATGGAAAATATTCCTTTGTTGAGTGAAATGGTAGCACGAGGCGAAACACCCGAAGTGCTTTTTTGGGTAGGGTGTGCAGGTAGTTTCGACCAACGAGCACAGAAAGTATCACGGGCATTTGCTAAAATATTGAACCATGTGGGAGTTAAGTTTGCCATTTTGGGCACTGAAGAAACTTGTACGGGCGACCCTGCAAAAAGAGCCGGCAATGAGTTTTTATTTCAAATGCTGGCTATGCAAAATATTGAAGTATTAAATACTTATGGTATCAAAAATATTGTTACCACTTGTCCGCATTGCTTTAATACACTTAAAAATGAATACCCAAGTTTGGGCGGCAATTATGAGGTAATACACCATGCCCAATACCTGCAACAACTGCTCAACGAAGGCAGGCTTGCCATAGAAGGCGGTGAATTTAAAGGCAAAAAAATAACCTACCACGATTCCTGTTACCTGGGCCGTGCGAATGGAATTTATGAAGCTCCACGCATGTTGATGGAAAAACTGGATGCCGAATTGGTGGAAATGAAACGCTGCAAAACCAATGGATTATGTTGCGGTGCGGGCGGTGCCCAAATGTTTAAAGAAGCAGAAAAAGGCGATAGGGAAGTTAATATAGAACGTACCGATGATGTACTTGAATCAGGAGCCACAATAGTTGCGGCTGCATGCCCATTCTGCAATACCATGTTGACTGACGGAATAAAAAATGCCAACAAAGAAGACCAAATTGCGGTACTTGATATTGCGGAGATTATAGCAACAGGCAAAGGACTATAATAGTATAAGTTTCACATCACCATATTATTATATATAAGATTGAAACATGATGGAACCCGACTATATACAAATTAATAGAGAGCTGTGGGGCAAGCGGACGGATGCACATATACATTCAGAGTTCTATGATGTGCCCGCTTTTTTGGATGGGAAAAGTACTTTGAATAAAAGTGAACTTGATTTATTGGGCGACATTTCTGGCAAAACCTTATTACATTTACAATGTCACTTTGGTTTGGATACCTTGTCATTGGCCAGACTTGGAGCTGAGGTAACAGGAGTTGATCTATCTCCCAAATCTATAATAGAAGCAGAAAAACTTGCTGAGCAAACGCAATTAAATGCGAAATTTGTATGCAGTGATATATATAGTTTGCCCGAAAATTTAGAGGGGAGGTTTGATATCGTATTTACCTCTTATGGTACTGTGGGATGGTTGCCCGATATGACCGCTTGGGCAAATATTATAGCCGAGTTTTTAAAGCCCGGAGGGGAATTTGTGATGGTGGATTTTCACCCTGTAGTGTGGATGTTCGATGATGAGTTTAAATATATACAATACTCTTATTTCAACAAAGAAGTTATTATAGAAGAAAACGAAGGAAGCTATGCTGACCGCAATGCTGATATTGAAAATATATCCTACGGTTGGAACCATGATTTAAGTGAAGTGATGAATGCATTAATACAAGCAGGATTGAAAATAGAAGTATTGAATGAATATAATTTTTCGCATTATAATTGTTTTAAAAATACAGAGAAAACAGAAGAAGGGAATTATATTATAAAGCATCATGGGAATAAGTTGCCGATGATGTATGGAATTAGGGGCTCTTTGACCCCCTAAATCCCCCAAAGGGGGACTTTAAACAGCAAGCTGTTTTAGTCCAGTGCTAAAGACACTTCTTCGTGTGCTTTCTCTTTATATTTCCCTTCTGAAAAAAACCACATCATGAAGTAACAGGTGGCTGCTATATATACAATTATTTCATTACTTACTACCGAGAAAACCATTCTCCATATTTGTGTTAGTGATGATAGACTTTCTACTTTAAAATCAATATTGTTCAGTGAATGTATATATACACAAATGCCCATCACAAGCAAGGGTGATATGACAGCAATCCAAGGTATATAACTATCGGCCAATTTTTTCTTACTAATCATGCCAAAGGCAAACATGCCTAGTAGCGGGCCATAAGTGATAGAGCCAATTTTTAATACCATTCCAATAACTGAATCTGCACTGCCTTTGAATACTAATACTATCAATAAAAACATTCCAAATGCAACTCCCAAATGTATAATTTTTCTTAAAACGCCATCGCGTTTTGTTTCGCCTTTTATGCCAAATATATCTAATGCCAATGATGTTGTTAATGCCGCCATCGCATCATCGGCTGAGGAGAAGGTGGCAGCTATCATACCCAATACAAATAAACCCATAGCTACGGGTGCAAATGAGGTAGCAGCTATATAAGGAAATATGGAATCCGTTTTATCAAAATGTAATCCTGTGCTTAGTACATGTTGTGCCAACAATGCTCCAATATATACAAATAATAAATTTACAATAAACACAACCACAGCAAAACTCATAATATTTTTTTGAGCATCTTTCAGTGAAGGGCAGCTCAAGCTACGCTGCATCATACCTTGGTCGAGGCCCGTCATGGTTACGCAGATGAAGAGTCCTGCTAAAAAGTTTTTGATAAAACCACTGGTGCCTGTTGTAAATACTTCTGTAAAATTATTGTTGGTAATCAATTTTATATTTTCGCCAATGGAATTGCCCAACATATCATTTAATTCAACAATTGCAAAACCAATAGCAGCCAGTAATAATACAGTTTGAAGCGTATCGGTCCATATAATAGTTTTAATGCCCGATTGAAAAGTATATAGAAATATCAAAAACAATATAATAGCTACCGTAGCTTCAAATGGTACATCAAATCCCAGTTTGCTTATCACCAAACCTTCCATTACCACTACCGCTAAATACACCCTAGCTGAGGCTCCCAACATGCGTGAAAGTATAAAATAAAACGCCCCCGTTTTTCTTGTGCCATTCCCAAAACGAATACTGAGATAATTATATATAGATGTGAGATTGTGTTTATAATACAGGGGCAATAATATATAGGATATAATGATATACCCCACCACATAACCAGCAACTATTTGCATATAACTGAAGTGTGCGTTTTGCACATCGCCTGTAACAGATACAAGAGACACGGCCGATAGCGAAGTTCCAATAAGTCCGAAAGCTACAATATACCAGGGGCTTTTGTGGTCGCCATTGTAAAAGGTTTGCTCGGTGTTTTTGCGGGAGGTGAACCACGAGATAATTAATAGCACACCAAAGTATGCGGCTATAAGTATGATAATATCTTCAGGTTTCATAAAATTAGTTGTGGGTTGCGGGTTGTGAGAAAATGCTGATTATATATTTGATAATAGTGCAAACATATCTAAACTTTGGATAGGAATAAAAACTCGTTTCCTACATGTGTGGAAAACCATGCAGCCGCACAGTCAATGTGGCTAAAGCCGAATACTGTTTGCAATTATTCCGTCAGTTAAAACTGACGGCAATAGGTCCTAGTTACAATGGATAGTTGCATTTTGCTGCCATAGCCCCTATGAAAACAATTATATAATTAATGTGTTAAAAGGATAGACTAATCTTTTTTTTTGAAGCCAATGCAACGCAAAAAAATCACTTTAATACCTTTACAACTGTTACAATTTGATGAAAATTCTTGTCACTTGCTCATAGCCATAAAAGCCAATGGAGAACCTTGTAATCTGCTGCTTGACACGGGGGCATCAAAAACAGTGTTTGATAAAAAGGCTGCACAGAAATTTACGAAAACTAAGAAACTAAAAATACTAGATGATCCGGCTATAGGTTTGGGAACACAGAACCACGAAGTTTTGGAGGCTGTTTTTGAAACACTGCAAATGGGAAGTATGATATTAAAGAACCGGCCATGTGGTGTGGTAGATATGGGCCACGTGGTGAAACTGTATAAGCAGACTGTAAAAGTTGCCCTGCACGGCGTATTGGGCAGCGATATATTGCTCGAATATGGGGCGGTGATAGATTATCGTGACCTGAGCTTGAAACTTATCGCGGGTAAATAATATTAGTTTTAAGTTTGACATCAATTACTGTTGCACATTTCACACCCCGGGAAGCCGCCAAACCGCACCGCCTACCAAAAACTTTTTACCCCATTCTCCCGACACTTTACCGCTATCTCCGTGTTGTTTAACGGTATCTCCGTCTGCCTCAATGACAGGTTTGGGTTAATCATTTGGGTTCGGGTGGGGTGCATTGGAATCTGTACCATAATATTTTGCTTTTTCACGGGTTTTTATGTTTTTTATGTTCAAATAATTAAAAACACCTGGTTGACCAGTAACACATTCTGCCGGCTGCTGAAAAGCCGCAAGTGCAGATTCACCTTTGGGCGACCGGGGTAAAATACGTGTTGCTAAAGCCAATTTGAAAAAAAGACAATTTGATTTTGAAGAAGTACCTGTTTAAGAAAGAACCATTTTTCTTTCTTTTAACATGTAACAACTTCCCTCGGCCAGTATGCTCACTTTTAGGTTTTCAACCACAATAGCGGTATCATTGTCCACCTCGTTAATATTGGTTGAGCTTATTTTGCTTCCATCAATAAGCACAACCATTCCTGAGCCGATACATTCTACGCGGTTAGCTTCTGAAATAATCAGTGCGGTGTCTTCCTCTAGCCCAATGCCTAAACAAGAAGGATTTAAAGCAACAGCATGGGCTAGCCTGGCGAAACGCCCCCTTTTAATAAAATGCGTATCTACTATAATATCCTTCATTAAATCAAATCCTTTAGATATTTTTATATCCCCCTTGTAAAGTGCAGAACCTATTAGACCTCCTGAAATAATTACCTGGGGCATAGCCATCGCTCCTGCACTTGTGCCGCCTACTATAAAATTTTTATCGGTATTATATTTATTTCTGATGGCTGCCAATAACTCCGTTTCGGCAAGCAACCTAACAAGTTTGTTCTGATCGCCGCCCGTAAAAAAAACTGCATGGGCACTTTTAACACGTTTTATGGAAACAGGGTTGTGTGCATCCTTTATATTTTCAACTTTAATAATGCCAACATGGGTAAAGCCTTCTTGTTTGTATGATTTAATATAGAGTTCCTCCATCTGTTGCGGAATAGTGGAAGCCGAGGCGATAATCTCGATAACGTGGTGTGCCCTCGGAATTTTTTGTATGAGGGAGCCTAAAATTTCAAAATGTGTTTGTGCTTTCCTTTTTTTATGGATCGCAAGATTCTTTCCATCGGGCTCACCTTTGTCTTCGTGCCCGCCCACTACTAGTAGTTTTCCTTTGGGTATCATACTTGTTGGTGCGATTTAACCATTTCAGTTATTCGGGCAAGCCCTGTGTTTAGGTTTTCTTCTGCGGGGCCAAATGAAAAGCGGACATAGTGGTTAAATTCAGATTCTTTTTTCCGTCGCCGATGTATGTCGAACAAATGCCCTGGCACCACCATTACTTTGTGTTTGAGTGCTTCCTTAAAAAAACTGTCCGCATTATTTATAGGCGGTCGCAATTGGCTGATGTCTGCCCATATATAAAAAGTGCCACTGGTATCTGCTGAGCATGTTATACCCAGCCCTCTCAAACATTCCAAAATTATATTTTGCTTCCTGCTGAAAACTTCTCTCAGGGCCTGTGTTTCCAAATCTGACCGTTCGGGCTCGAACAATTGAATTGCGGCTCTCTGTATGGGCAAGCTTGGGCCTCCATCAATTGCACTGGCTGCTCTGCCAAGGTTTTCAATCACCTTTTTAGGCCCCAGCACCCAGGCCATTCGCCAACCCGGATAACGAAACGATTTGGTTAAACCATCAACTATTAAAACCTCATCATCATTCACATCTTCTATATATGCTGCCGATGAAACGGGGGCATTGGCTGGTTTTCCATTATCATATATAAAGTGGGAATAAAACTCATCTATTATTAGTGCACAGTTTTCTTTTTTTGCAGTCGTTATATATTCATTTAGTTCTTCTCCCTTAATTACATGTCCTGTGGGATTGCATGGGTTGCTTAATAAGAAAGCATCCAGCTTGTAATGTTTTATTGCCGCTGCAAATTCATCAGCGGGAACTGCATAATTATTCTCTTTTTTTGAGGGAACACAAACGGGCGTAATGCGTTCTTGCTGGTTATTGATTAAATCCTTATATGCTGGATATTCAGGAATTTTATAGCCCATTCTTATCGCACCTATTATAGTAAATATGCGGGTAAGTGCGAGGCGGCCTCCCATTGCGATGCTTACATTTTCTGCAGTATATAGTGATTTCCTATCTTTACGATACTGTCTATTATAATAATCTGCTATGGCCTTTCTCAATGGGGCAATGCCGTTTAATGGGCCATACCTGTTATCATTATTCTCAATTACAAAGTCTTTGATTCGTGGCGGTGCTCCTTTCATTTCGCCAACCTCTGGCTCGCCCTGCCCCAGGTTAACCCACTCCGGATTTCCGCTGTAAAAGCCCAGTTTAATAGCTTCGTCCATCACCCATATCACGCCAATATCGTTTATTTCATTGAACACGGTTTTGGATTTTGGTTTTGGATTCATGGGTATAATATTAATGATTCTTGCTTATTTGCTATTGCCAGAAGTTTAGCTGCGAAGGTACTTACATATACCTATTTTTCATTCTTCAATTTTCGTTTTCTCATTTCAAAACTAAGTATTACCAATATATAAAAAGTAATATCACCAGCAATTTTCCCAACGAAAATACCAAGCGTAAAATTATCTAATAAAATAGGGAATACATACATAAAAAATGGGCGTAACAACAATCCATCAATAATACCAGCGGGACCAAATTCCAGTATAATATTTGTTACTATTTTAAAGAAATCGAAAAAAGAAAATGTCATGTTTTCTGCCTTGTGTTTTTTACCAGCAATTAATAGGTTTTGGATTAAAACTGTTGCATAGAAACCTATAGATTCTCCTACTGAGCCAGCATAAGCAATTAATACAAGGTTCTCATAATAAATATGGGTGATACTTGCAGCCCCTACTGCTGTTAGCGTTCCAACAATCTCGGCCGGCAAATACCGCTTTAGCCATTCCTTACTTTTTTGTTTAATCACTAAGTATTATAGTAATTTATATTACAGAATATGCTGTTGCTATCTTAGTTCCCATCTTATAATGAATGGTACTTTGTGCATTAAAACTCACATTGCTGCATGCTTCAAACAATACAATAATATCAGAACCGCCAAACTGAAAGTATGATAACTCTTCTCCTTTGCGTACGGTAACACCCACCTCTGCTGTTATAATAACTGATGACACTTGGCTCATCCCAATAGGCAAAACTGCAACCAAGCCAATGGGTGTATCAAGTACTATAAGTCCCCTTGTTTGTGCGAACTGATAGCCTGTTCCATCTGGTGAATCATATATTCTTTTAAGGTGTAAATGGTGCCTGCCTGTTTCGTCATCTTCGGCCCTTGCTTCTACTTCTTGATAAACCTGGCCTTGAATAACCCTTGCTTCCAATACCTTTCCGCCAACTGGTGCATGCTGCCGATGATAATCTGTGGGGCTGAGATAGGAGTGCATAAACATGCCACTTTCAAACCTGTCTTTATATATACTTCCTTCAAGCAACTCGCTTATTTTCCAATTCAATTTTTTAACCGTTACATTCGAGTCTTTTCTTATTTCCCATTGCCCACCAAAAGTAGAATCTGCTGGCATTACTATTATAGTCTGGTCTGCAATTGCTGCTATAGGGCGGTAGCCCGGTTTAAAATGTCGAGCAAAAATTTGGTTGAACGATTTCCATCCTCCGTGCGGTCTGGAATACTCTTGCATATTATAATAGGGCGAATCGTAAAATGTTTGCTCCGATTCTTTGGTCAATGATTCTGGCATATCGTGAAATGCACCCAAAGCATTGGCATAAGCCACCAACCATGCTGAAAAAGGCGTAAGCGGAAGAGCTTCGTCATAAGGTATTACCTTGTTCTGTAATGATAAAACAGGTTCTTGATCGGCGATAAAATAAAACGCACTTAGGTGGTCATTCACGTTATTGCCCGACGAATTTTCTGTGGGAACCCAATACAAAAAATCATTAATCCAAGCCAAGTAATCATCCAAGCTTTTAACAGTTTCTAGCAGTGGTACATTTTTGCTGTTCGCTTTTTTAATTGCTTTTTCAAAATCTTTTTTCCAATTGTTTGCATCAATCATTTTCACCAATTTGGCCACAACTGGATGATACTTTATTTTAGTTAACATATTTATATTTATAATCGGCAAAGTTTCGCTCCCACAAACACATATCTGTTACATAACTTTAGAAAAAAGTTACACAAATCACGCTTGTTGTTTCTTGGTTAATTGGTAGGATTGAATCTACGCCGTTCTCCAATAATTATCGGAACGGCGTGGGCATGTATATAGGCCAACAGACGAGAGGGGATTCGTGGCGGCGAAAAAGGAGTCCACAAAACAAAACCGTCTCGTTATAAAAACGAGACGGTTTTTATTATCATATAATTTTTTTTATTTACGTGCCCAGATGGACAAATTCTGCCCTGGATATATATAATTATTTTTGAGCCCGTTCCACTTTTTTATTTCTACCATCGTCACGCCATATTTTACAGCGATATTATATAAGCCTTCTCCATTTTTTACGCGGTGGTGTACATTCCCTTTTTTCTTAACTGTGGGGTATGTAACTTGTTTTAAGGGTGTTGCCGCAGCGGAATGGTAGTATGCATAATTGCTGCCTGAGTTTTGTATTTCGCTGGCAAATATGTTTCCTTTTAGGTCGGCAAATGAGATGGCCTTGGCGTAGGGCAACCTAATTACATGGGTTTTTTCGTTGGTGGTAAAGGGTACCATGTTTTGCTTGTACGAAGGGTTTAGCATCATCAATTGTTCCTGAGTCATATCCAACGATTTGGAAAGCTGTGCAAAGGATACTTTGCTGTCCACATGTACTGTATCGGTTACAAAATCTACAGGTTGAGTAAAGGGGAATATATTATGTTCTTTGTGATAGTTGAGTACATAAGTAGCACCAATAAATGCAGGCACATATCCACGGGTTTCCATAGGTAGGTAGTTCATGATAGTCCAGAAATTGTGCGAACCACCTGAAAGCCTAACTGCACGGTCCACATTGCCTGGGCCACAATTGTATGCAGCAATTACTAGCAACCAATCGCCATAGCGGGCATACATATCTTTAAAGTATTGGCAAGCTGCGTAGGTAGCTTTAATGGGGTCTTTGCGTTCGTCCACATACCCATTTATTTTTAGGCCGTACATCAAACCGGTTCCGTACATAAACTGCCACAAGCCTGTAGCACCACACCACGATTGTGCGTGCGGGTTGAGGGCTGATTCTATCACCGCCAAATATTTAAACTCCAATGGCAAGCCTTGTTGGTCAAGTATTTGTTCGAACATAGGGAAATAGTACGATGACCAAGTAAGGATATGCTGGGTCAGTTTTTTCTTTTTAACGGCATATAAATCTATATAGCCTTTTACATACTGGTTATAGGTTAAAGGAATGGGCGATTCGAGCAAATTAAGGCGGTATGAAATTACTTCAGGAGAATAAGTAGGCACATCGGTAGTATCGAAACCATATATGTTCAGCCTTTCAATATCATCTTTAAATGAATAATGTTTGTCATGGAAAATGGCCATTGCACTATCTAAGTGTCCCATCACTACATCGCTGTTTGGGCGGGTGGTGAGTGAGGCAACTGGTGCCTGAGCGTCTGCGGTGCTTACAAACCAGCAAATACTGAAGCTTGCAGCAAGGAGTCTCATTGTTTTTGTCATGCGTTGATTGGTTAGATATTAAAATATTAACGTACTAATGAAAATATTATTGTTTTTAAAAAATTGGAACGCAAAGATATTTTGTTTAGCTCCAAAAAACAAACTTAACCCCAAATCCCTTTCCACAAAGGCACGGGTATTTGTGTTAAAATGTGGACAAGTTGTGGATTTCGAGTAATAGATTTAACGCTTTCAAACATCAGTGAGTCAGTACATTTGAGGCATGAAAAAGACCATCCTCAAAGTACTGCCATTTTTATTGGTATCACTGTCATTTTTATTTTCGTGCATGTATTTGGGCAAATCGTGGCTCAATAGCAAACGACAGCACCAGGGCATTAGTGTTACGGGCTTGTCCAGCAAGGACTTTGTGAGCGATCTGGTTACCTGGAGTGCCTCATTTACACGCAAAGACTTGACTATGCAAAGTGCTTTTGCCCAGTTAAAAAAAGATGCGGAAACCATTAAAGAATGGCTAATTCAACACAATATTAAACCTGAAGAAATTGTATTCTCAGCGGTGGACATGACCAAGGAATTTGATTATGTGCCAACAGGAAATGGGCAGCAAACCCGCCAGGTATTTTCAGGCTATAGTTTAAGGCAAACGGTTACTATCGAATCGAAAAATTTACAAAATGTGGCAACAGCCAGCCGTGAAGTTACGGGACTTATTGAGCAAGGTTTGGAGCTCAGTTCAAACGCCCCCGATTTTTATTATACTAAACTAAGTGATCTTAAAATTGAGATGCTTGCCCAGGCTACCAAAGATGGACGCGTTCGTGCCGAACAAATAGCCAAAAACGCTGGCAATGGACTCGGCAAACTCAAATCGGCCGATATGGGCATTTTCCAAATAACAGGTCGCAACAGCAACGAAAATTATTCATGGGGTGGTACCTTTAATACTTCCAATAAAGATAAAACTGCAACGATTACGGTGAAGTTGGAGTTTGAAATAGACTAAGTGGGGCATACGCACGGCCTCTCCCCCGCCTCTCCGAAGGAGAGGAGCTAATACCTGCTGAATCCCAATGGGATGACATTCTTATATAAGTAGTAACAGCCTTTGCAAAACCACGAAGTGGTGACATTGTACCAATCAGGCGTCAGTCTCGTCGTAGGACGAGATAAATCGTAAATAGCTAAATCCTCTTCGATGCTTCCTCGGTTTTCACAGAATTCTCAATCAACTTATATAGAGCTTCCAATTCCGATTTGGTAAAATCCCGCCATTTCCCAATAGCTAAATTATCTAAATTAATATTCATAATTCGAATGCGTTTTAGTTTTACCACTTCATAAGCTAGGTAATCGCACATCCTACGTATTTGCCTGTTGAGGCCTTGGGTAAGTATAATACGGAATGCATATTTGCTTTCCTGTTTCACCACACATTTGGCAGTAACTGTTTCTAAAATTGGAATTCCTTCACTCATCTTTTGTATAAAATCATTGGTGATAGGTTTGTTTACCGTAACTATATATTCTTTCTCATGATTATTGCCCGCCCGCAATATTTTATTCACGATATTTCCATCACTCGTCAAAAATATCAATCCTTCTGAGTCCTTGTCCAGTCGGCCAATAGGAAAAATTCGTTGGGGATGATTTATATAATCTATGATATTTTTTTCTATATGTCTTTCAGTAGTGCAGGTAATTCCTTTGGGTTTGTTGAAAGCAATATATATCGTTTTTTGCGGTTGGTTTAAGGGCTTGTTATCTACTTTTATAATATCATCTTTGGTAACCCTATCGCCCAAAACACCTTTTCTATCATTAATGGTAACGCGTCCTTGCTCAATAATTTTATCAGCTTCACGCCTAGAGCAGAAGCCTGTATCGCTGATGGCTTTGTTTAATCTGACTGTATTGTTTTCGTTTTCTGGCATATATTATAATTCGATAATCGTATTCACTTGTGCTATATGAAATCCATTTTTAATCACCGTTTTCGCTTGCTCACTTTCTATATTCAATAGCGGATTGGTATGGTTAAAATGTATAAAATATATTTTGTCTTTTTCTGTTTTGGGTAAGTCTTTAAATGCCTCCATACTCTCTACCACAAAGGGATGCGGAATTTCTGATATATTTCTATTTTTGATTTCATTGCCATCATAAAAAGTAGCATCCACAAAAGCATAATCTACATTTTTTATTTGTTCTATAATACTTTTCTCCCATTTGCTCCACTTATCAATATCAGGAATAAACAATGCTCTTTTGTGCGGACCGTTTATTATATATCCCACCGTTTCAGAATATTCATCCCTGTGCGGAACCTTGATGGGCGTTACTTTGATATTGGATGATAAACTAATTTCCGAATCATTCTGCAAAGCATTAATATATACATTCTCCAACTTCACCAACTGACTCCACGGTCCATTCTCTTCCAAAAATGTTTTCATTCTGGGCATGGCATATACGGGAACTTTCTTCGCACTTATAGCTTCTCTTCCCAAGTACATCAACCCCGCATAATGACCAATATGTGCATGCGTTAAGAAAATTCCATTCGGCATTTCACTAGTAGAAAACTTGCTATAATTCTTCAGCATTTTCATTTGCCTAGTAATATCTGGTGTGGCTTCAAATAACCAGTTCATTTTATTCTCTGGGTCAACCAAAGCCAATGAAACCACCATCCTGTTTTTATCGGGATTTTGAAATAAATCTTTGCAGCAATCCTTCGTACAACCTATATGTGGCGAGCCTGCATCTTGAACGGTGCCGAGTATGATGATGGATGGGGTTGTGATTTCGTGATTTTGGGGAATGGGGGGGGTGTTTTCAGATTTACATGAAATTAAAAGTATCAATAGAATAATGGGAAATATTTTCATTTTTTATTAATATATATATCTATTTATAATATTCATACTTATAGAAATTTATTTTTTTGAATTCACTTTCAAATATTTTTTCAGATCTTTCTCGTTTAAGCCCATTCTCATAAAAAATATATACTATATCGTAATTATTCTTTTTAAATTCTTTATTTGTAAATGCAGAATATGTTGTTTCTTTTCCGTTTTCGTATAAGTATTTAAAACATTGGGAGTAGCAAGGAGAATCATTACAAGGTCGCATTTCATCAATAATTGAAATCACTTGTTTTTTAGAATTATAACCATATTTTCTAATTGAAAATAAAGAACCTCTTGGATAATATAATTCAGATTCAATAGTTTTATCAAGATTGTAAAAAATTATTGTTGAATCCCTATATTTGTTATCGATATTTTCATGTATTATTTTTACTTTATTATTACTTGGGTAACTATAATAGTCAATACGATTATAAGTATGAGCATATGAGATTACTTTTCTGATTTGATTTTTTTTATTGTAAAAGTAGTAAAAATAATAAGATTTATTATTATCAGCGGCATAGAATACTTTATTTTCTACTCTAATTAATTTATGTTTTTTATAGTAATAAAAAATAACTCGGTTTAAAAAAGTAAAAATAAATTGACTGTCTGAAATTATTTGACCATTAATATCATAGGTTTTTACTTCGTTGCGATTTATATAGGATGTGTCAGGAAATGTATAATAGGTAGCACTTTTAACTTTCAATTCTTTTATTTGAATGCTATCAATTAATTCAAATCGTTGTCCCATAATATCTTTTACGAATAATAACAGGACTAAAAATGTGCAAGTTTTAAAAAGTAATTTCAGCATCATATTTATTTAAGAATTCGCAATCTCCTTCAAAGCCCCCACAAATTTATCCAACTCCTCCGTAGTTATATACACATGCGGCGTAACCCTTACCCCATGCACATTAGCTGAGTCGATTGCTACAGTCCATATCTTATGTTTATCCAATAATGTTTTGGCTAAATCTCCGGGTTTCATCCCTTCAATTCCTACATTGGCAATACCGCAATTTCTACTTGGGTCACTTGGTGTATTTATATATATTTTTGGAACACCTTTTAACTGGCTGGTCCAATAATTTTGCAGAAAACGTAAGCGTTCTTCTTTGCGTTTGATTCCAATTTTATTATGATAATCTATCGCATGGTGTATAGCAATATCTGTAGCTACTGGATGTGTACCGGTATGGTTTAGTTTGCGAATATCTTCATCGCCATAACCCGCATCTCCATATATAGGCCATAGGTTTTTTATCTTGTCCTTATGTACATATAATATACCTGCACCCATGGGTGTGCCTAGCCACTTGTGCAAACTGCTGCCATAATAATCGCATCCCAAATCACTAATTTTAAAATCGAAGTGAGCCACGGCATGGGCACCATCTACCATTACTTCTACACCTTTGGCATGTGCCATATCACATATTTTTTTCACGGGCAATATATGTCCTGTTATATTTATTATATGGCATATCATTAATAATTTTGTTTTGGGCGTGATGGCTTTTTCATATAATGCTACAATCTCTTCATCACTTGTTGGATGCAGCGGAACTGAAACTATTTTATTTACTATACCATATCTTTTTGCTTGTTGTTTAAACATATCGAGCATACTGCCATAATCCTGCTCGGCCATTACAGCTTCATCGCCAGCTTTCCAATCATATCCTGATATAATAGTATCCAATGATTCGGTTGTATTCCTTGTTATAATAAGTTCATTTTTACTGCAACCTAATAAGTCTGCAAGGCGGTCTTTTATTTTTTGTTTGTTATCAAACTGTATGGTACGCATATAGTATGATGCTTCTGTATTCACCATTCTGATATCGTTGAGATACGCATCCAACACAGGCCTTGACATCATACTAAAATAGCCATTCTCTAAATTTATATAATCAGTTTTTAATATATATTCACTTCGCACCTGTTGCCAAAAATCATCAAACTTTTGGGCTGTCCATGCTTCGGGCATTTCATCAACTATACTTTTTGCTTTTGCAGTAAAAGGTATAGCGGCAGTTAACAACAATGATTTTATAAAATTTCTTTTGGTAAACATAATCAGTTTTTTTCTATCATAATTTTCGCCAATTTCATTGCCGTAATTAGCTGGCTCAAATATATAGTTTTATACAAAGGGAACATCAACGAATTCCATAGACTATTTTTGAGAACTATATTATTTGTTTGCGTCCACAATGTTCCCTCGTCTTGTTTTTCATAAGTCCAAGTACCACCCGTAGCTTGGATTAGGGATGATTGGATGTCTTTAGCTTGCAAGTTAGTTTTATTGGGGCGTTGGTCGAGTTTGTATTCTAAAGTCATGGTAGTGCTGCCCTTCATTTTCATTTTTACCATCCTTTTTGGTTTGGTTTGTATTACTTCGGCTTTCACCACAGTCTTATCCCATTTTTTTCTGTTATCATAGTTTTGGGTATAGTCCCACACTTCTTCAGGGCTTCTTTTAATAAAAATGGAATGTTTGATATTGATGGTGTTCGACTTCATTTATAATCTGTATTTGCTTGGGCAAAAGTACTCTTTTTTATTATACGACGTATTTGTCATCCTGAGTTTATCGAAGGGCGACAAATACGGATGCTCTCAGTGAGCAATATTCGAACAGTTTCCTCCAAACCCTGTCTTCGATATCCGCCGCGGCAGACAAACTGACCGTATTATTTTCTTTTGTCCAATTTATACTTTTACTTCGCAGTTCATTTTAATCAAAAAAAATATGTAAATACTCAAAAAAATCATCATCGGCCTGGTATCATTAATAGTGTTATTAATACTTGTAGCTTATATATTGCCAAGCACTTGTATAGTTACCCGCACTTTAGAAATCAATGCTCCTGTGGAGTCCGTTTATGCCCAGGTTTCAGATTTTAATAATTGGAACAACTGGAGCCCCTGGTACAGGAAAGATAGTGCAATGAAACAAACAATAGCAGGAACACCTGGCCAGGGTAAACATTTGATGAAATGGGAAAGTGATAAAAAAGAGGTGGGAAATGGAAGCATAGAATTTGACAAGGTGATAGAGAACAAAAGTATTGATGCCACCCTTACGATGCATGAAATGAATATGCAGTCGGCTGTTATGTACAGGTTTGAGCCTACAGCTACAGGCACTAAGGTAACCTGGAGCGATTCTATTTCTCTGGGTTATAATCCTATGTGGCGTTGGGGTGGTTTGTTTATGGACAAGATGATGGGACCCGATTTTGAAGCCGGGCTTAATAATATGAAAGAATTTTCGGAGAAGAAGTAGGGGGGGCAGGATTCGGGATTCGGGGCCATTCGGCGTCAGCCCCCTGAATCCTGAATCCCGAATCCTTTTTTTTGTCACTATCAAAACTTTCTTCGTCTAATATGTGTCTATAAATACATATATTGCAATATTATGAAATACCTCACCTCAAAACTATTTTCAAAGAGAATCTCGTGGCTGTATGTTTTGCCACTTTCTTTAGTGTTCGGCCTCCTGTTTTCGTTTACCTCCGAGCGGTTTTTCAAAGAAAAGCAAGAGCCGGATTCTGTTTCTTCTGGCCAGAAGAAACAAAGCACAATGAACCATTCCATCGGCAACCAGCCTTTTATCAACCCTATACTTTCGTGTGTGGGCGAACTACGCGAATTAAAGCCTTTCAAATCTAAAATTGAAGCAATTGTTGACAGGGCAAAGGCACAGGGCAGGGCAAAAGAAATTTCTGTTTTCTTTAGGTCAATGAGCAACGGATATTTGTTTGGTATCAACAGAAGGGAGAAGTATTATCCCGCTAGTCTGCTAAAAGTACCCGTAATGATGGCCTATCTTAAACAGGCTGTGATGACCCCTGGGCTGATGGACAAAAGAATAAAATTTGTGAAACCATATACAGGTGTCCCCATTAATAATGTAGCCAATAAAATTGAACTGGGCAAAGAATATACTATTAAAGAACTGATAGAAAAAATGGTAGTGGTATCGGACAATGATGCCACACTTTTGCTCAACGACAATATAGACCCATCGGTGTACAGCAGTACGCTTAAAGAACTAGGACTTAACGTACCCGAGCGAACAACACCCGATGATAACTTTATGTTGGTGGAAGACTACGGCAGGATATTGCGGATTTTATACAACTCGTCATACCTAAACAGGGAACTGAGCAATTTCGGGCTGATGCTGTTAAGCAAGGCACAGTATGGCGATGGCATACCCAGTGGCACGGGCAGCAAGCCAGTGGCACACAAGTTTGGCGAGTGGATGTACAACGGCGAGTACCAACTGCACGACTGTGGCATTGTATATGATGCCGAGCAGCCCTACATGCTATGTGTTATGACCAAGGGGAAAGATGTAAAAGTGCTGGCAAGTGTTATAGCCGAGATTTCAAAAGCGGTGAACGAATCGGTGGTCAATAATAACATTCCAATTATTGATAACTGATAAAAAAAACGGCCACTTTTGATGGCCGTTGCTATTTTATAATTATATAATACTTACTATGCTGCCGGTGTGGGGGCAAGCAGGTAAATATCATTTACCACTATTTCGGTATAGTACTTTTTTTGCCCGGTTTTGTCTTCGTAGGTGCGGGTAGTTAGTTTACCCTCAATAGCAATCTCTTTGCCTTTGTCCAAGTGTTTTTGGGCAAACTTGGCCTGGCTGTTCCACAGCACCAGGTTGTGCCACTGGGTGTCTTTTACATACACCCCTTCCGCATTTTTGTAGCTATCATTGGTAGCCAGGGTTACACGGGCAACCATTTTGTCCTGTCCGAATTCTTTGATTTCGGGTGCTTTGCCGATGTTACCAATCAGTTGCACGGTGTTTTTTAAATTACGCATAGTAAATTGTTTAATAAATAGGTGAATTGTTTTGTCGTTTTGTTGACAGTGCAAAATTGTAGGAAGTGAAAATACTTTGTCGGTATGGAAACAATTACAGTCGGATAAAAATGTTTGCAAGCGTTTAAAAACGGATATTTTTTCGTATTATTGTCGCATGGAAAAGCAATGCCTTGAGTGTGGTACCGCCCTAAAAGGCCGTGCCGACAAGAAATTTTGCGACGATGCCTGCCGCAATTTATTTAACAACCGAAAAAATAGCGATACCACCGCTTATATGAAAAAAGTGAACAATATTTTACGAAAAAACAGATTGGCCTTGCTTCAATTAAATCCAGAAGGAAAAGCAAAAGCCAGCAAAAAACAACTCACCAATCTGGGTTTTAATTTTGATTATTATACATCAACGTTTACCAATAAAGAAGGCAAAACTTATTTTTTCTGTTATGAGCATGGTTACCTTCCAATAGAAAATGAATACTATTTTTTGGTGGTGAAGAAAGGGGAGTAAAAAAGGCATAAAAAAAAAGCCTTGATATATATTATACACCAAGGCTTTATAATATATATTTTTTATCTACACATAAGTAGCAGTAGTCTCAGTAAGGAAACTGTCAACTTCTGCCAATGGCAATCCAAAAGCTTCGGCAACTCCTTGATAAACTATCTGCCCAGCGATTATGTTTAATCCCAATTTCAAATCAGGCATGTCTTTGCAGGCTTGTTTCCATCCTTTGTTGGCTAGTTGCAATGCATAGGGAAGCGTAGCGTTTGTTAAAGCTAGAGTAGAAGTATAAGGAACGGCACCGGGCATATTGGCCACACAGTAATGGATTACATTGTCTATTACATAAGTTGGATCGGCATGGGTAGTGGGTTTTGATGTTTCAAAACATCCACCTTGGTCAATAGCTACGTCTACTATTACAGCTCCGGGCTTCATAGTTGGAAGCATGGCACGGGTAATTAAATGGGGAGCTTTAGCACCAGGTATCAAAACACCGCCAATTACCAAATCGGCAGTTTTAATGGCACGGCGAATATTATATTCATTGCTATATTCTGTCTGCACATTGGCAGGCATGGTATCGTCCAATTGTCTCAAGCGATTTAAACTAATATCCATAATAGTAACGTGTGCACCTAGTCCAGCAGCCATCTTAGCGGCTTGCGTGCCTACAATGCCGCCACCAAGTACAATTACCTCGGCAGGCTTTACACCGGGAACGCCGCCCAACAAAATGCCACGTCCTCCCATTGGTTTTTCTAAATATTTGGCACCTTCTTGTATGCTCATGCGGCCTGCCACTTCGCTCATGGGAACTAATAGTGGCAAGGTGCGATCACGTTCTACAGTTTCATACGCCAGGCAAACTGCACCGCTCGCTATCATTGCATGGGTCAATGGTTCGTAACTGGCAAAGTGGAAATAGGTGAACAACAATTGATCTTTCTTAATCAACTTATATTCTGATTCAATAGGCTCTTTTACCTTGATAATCATTTCGGCAATGGCGTAAACTTCCTCTATAGTAGGAAGCATTTTGGCACCAGCCTGAACATATTCTTCATTTGAGAAGCCACTACCTTCGCCGGCAGTTGCTTGTACATATACAGTATGTCCATGTTTAACAAATTCGGCAGTTCCTGCAGGGGTGAGGGCTACACGGTTTTCGTTGTTTTTAATTTCTTTGGGTACTCCAATAATCATATTATATTTTTTTAAGGGTGCAAAATTAAGCAGAAAATTTGGGATTCAGCAATCAGGATTCGGGATTCCGGGTTTGGGAATATGTATTGGGATTTGATTGGGAATGTATTTAGGACAGCAATGGTTGAAAGATTTCTATGTCGGTAAGAAAAAAATCCATCGTGCAATTATACACTTATTTGTTGAACTGTCGTTTGAGTTTATATAAATTTATAGTCGGTCAATGTTAGTACTGACTGTTTGCAGGATTTCCGATAACTATTGTATGTGAGGAAAGGATAGTTGGCGTAAGCCCCCCGAATCCCGAATCCCGAATCCTGAACCCCGAATCCCAACTACTTCTTAGGTAATATTTGCCCCCTTAAATAGATGGTGTGAGGCTGGTTAACAGCGTTGCTGTACACCAAAAAACTTTTGATATTATGCCCAATAGGCCTGCTTTTGGAATTGAATTTTACCGTAATCGTTCCCTCAGAGCCTGGAGCAATTGGTTCTTTGGTAAAGTAAGAAACCAAACAGCCGCATGAAGGAGAAATCTTATTGATGATGAGTGGCTGGTCGCCTGTGTTTTTGAAGGTAAACGTGTGTGTAACAATAGTGCCCTCCTTGATAGAGCCATAGTCATATTTTTCAGAGTCGAACTGCATGCCAGGCCCGCTCAGTTCAACAATTGCTGTAAATAATAAGATGGCTAAAGTTTTTAACATTTATAGAGGTACTTTGGTGGCAAAGGTAAACCTAGTTACACCAATTTTCCTAATTTGGCAGACCTTTGTTATTGTAGTTCCTGTTGGCTAATGGTAAATTCCCATTTCAGTTCTCCTTTGGTATTATAACATTTAATCAGCAGGTTTCTGTTGTTCTTGGCTCCTGAAACAGTAAGCTGGCAATAGTTGGGCTCCGTAATTAAGGTTTGCTGTATTCGCAAGGGGTTTATGGCTTCTTTGGTTTTTAATACACTGCTCCCTTTACTGGTCATTGGCGAACAAGTGAGTTCATAATATATTTTCCCATGGGGTTGTTCAGGTTCATCTTCGTCAGTATTTGCGGTTGTGTTCTTTTCTTCAGGCTTGTTTTTCTTTTCTTTTTTCTTTTTTTCTTTAGTTGATTTGGGCTCAGTGGTTTTTTGGCTACTGTCTCCCATTTCTAGTTTTAATATTTCGGTATGGTGCCTGTCCCCGCTCATAAATACCACACCTTTTATATCCATATTGGTAATAAAGTCCAACAGCTCTTTTCGTTCTTTTATATATTGTACATAAGATTCTTGGTCGGTATTGATATTGAGAAACTGCCCTCCCATTACCACAAATTTGAAAGACGCCCTCGATGCTGACAATGACTGCTTTAACCAATCCATTTGCTTGCGGCCCAATTGTGTTTTGTGGGGCAGCAGGCTGTCGGGCATCTCATCCGCATCTCTAAAATAGCGGTTATCCAGCAGATAGAAATCGCAGTCGCTCCATTGCATTTTGGAGTATATACCTTCCCCATCTTGCCCATAAGTTTTATTGCCCCAATATTCTTTAAAGGTTTGCTGGGTTGTGTTTTTCAACTCATAAGTCTTGCACGAATTATTTGGCCCAAAGTCGTGGTCGTCCCATATAGCATAGTTGTTTTTGGTGGCCAATAGTTTTTGCAGATCCTTTTGTTTGCGTGTATGGAAATATCTGTATTTGATACCGCTTTCGCTGCTCATATCCACTTCACGCAAATAGGTATTGTCGCCCAGCCACAGCATAAACTGACCGGGAGTTTCGGCCATGCTTTTAAATATCTGGGTGCTTTGCCCATAAGGCTCGCCGGGGCGGTCGTATATAGAATCGTTGATATAGGCACAACTGCCAGTTACAAAACTAAACGAAGGTGCATCTTTGCGAAACTCCCATAGTTCCTTGGTTTTGAACTTGAGCGGTATATCTGTTTTATACGGTGCATCATCGAGCGTTAATTTATAGCTATACGTTTTGCCCGGCTCCAGGTTTGTAATAACAATCTTGCTAATATTATGCTCACATATATCATTTGCCTTGCTATAATAGGATACTTCGCCTTTAAGTAAAGTATCTGATTCGCAGGTATAATTGAGCTTGATTCTTTTGGCACATTTGGTCATCACCCATACCAAACATTCACGGTGCTCGGCATACCCCAGCATGGGCCCTGCCAATACCCTCGGTGTTTGCGAGAATGTAAACTGGCTGACAGTTAGGGAAATTGATAGAGACAGGATTGTCCTTTTGTTCATGCTGCAATATTAAATAGAAACGGGTTATAAAATGGTCGCCCTTTTATTATCACTTTGTGGATAGTAAACAGTGGTCAGTGGTCAGTGGTCAGTGGTCAGTGGTCAGTGGTCAGTTGGCTTACGCCTGCATTTGCGGTTTAGTATAGTTCACGAGCCCAGCCAATATTGTAGACATTATATATTCTTTAGCTCAACAGTAATCTTACCCAATAAAGGTAAAAGTATAAATGCAGCCAACCCTGCCCAGTAACCCCAAAATACACAAACTATGATAGAAATTAATATACAATAAATAGGATATAAAACCAGTAACATACCAAAGAGCACGGAATCGTAGAACACGGAATTTTTAGTAAATTTCTTTGCCAGATTTTTCACGGGAAAAAAAAGAGGGGCGTTCAACAAAAATCCAGCGAGGGCGGGTAATCCCAAAAGTATATAATGTAATACTTTGTTAATCCCTTTTACTTCTTTGAACATTTCAAAATCGCCATGGTGGAACTGTTTTTCAAAATCCCCATCTGATATCCCATCTGGTTTTATTATAATATTGGGTTGCAGTTGGGCATATAATAGTTTGTTGAACTGTATAATATTTTTTCCGTTCAGTTCAGTACTTTCAAATTGGTCTGCGGTAATGGGCTCACCAAATTTGAGCACCAATCTTTTACCAAATTTTTTGTACGAACTGGTGCTGATGCCAACAGGCTGCACTATCAGTTGGTGGCCAATCTGCGGGTGGCTCCATCCCTGAAATGCCAAGCGGGCAGTTCCTTTTTTTAAGGGGCGAAGCTTCCATTCGTTTTCACTTGAGCCTTCTGCAAATATGAGCACCGCTTCTTTATCAATCATCACCTGTTTACTTGCAATAAATGTTTCATCATTCAGGCTTAAATTTTCTTTTCCCTCGCTCATCCTGTATATAGGAATGGCATATATAGCTTCCAATATTTTCCTTGCCCGTGGTTTTTTAAACACATCGCCACGGGTAAGTATATGCACAGGCACAGCGAACAAAGTGCAGAGCGTAACCCCATCTATAAAAGCATCGGGGTGGGTGCAGGCCAGTATCATCGGCCCGGGTCGTTTTAATACCTCTGGCTTGTTTATGTATATCCTTCTAAAGAAAAACATACGCGTAAGTGCCGCCATAAATCGTGCAAACCTGTATAACATGGGGCAAAGGTAGTTTGGGATTCGGGGATTTTGGTTTCGATAGCTTCCCGATAGCTATCGGGAGGAACGGTATTCAGTAGGTATCTGGCAGCGTTGCCCTAAAGGGGCAAATGGGGGGGTGGCTCTCAAGTGTTTTTTTTTTGGGGCCGGGGAAATAATACTATGCCTGAAGTGAAACGGAGCGGCCCGGTAGCCCATTACACGGTTCAAACTCACTACTTTTCCGTACACCATCACTCAAATATAGTACACCATCACTCAAATGTAGTACACTATCACTCAAATGCCGTACACTATCATTCAATTGTCGTACACCATCACTCAATTGTCGTACAATATCACTCAATTGTCGTACAACATCATTCAAATGCCGTACATTATCACTCTTTACCTTATATTTGCCCAAAAAACCATACCAATATGCAAAAACGTATTAACCGCAAAGCCGAGGGCACACAAGGGCTTGCCCTTACCCTTAAACGCATACTTAGCCTGCGTGGGGTGCTAAAACCGCATTCGTATCTTAAAAAAGCCGGGCTAACAGGGAACACCGCAACCAACCTGCTGCAGGGGCAAGTGGGCGGGCTTAGATGGGAACAGCTTGAGCAGCTTTGCCTTGCCCTAAACTGCACGCCAAACGACCTTTTTACCTGGCGTGGCGACGGCAGCAACCTGCCCTCCTACCACGAGCTGCGAAAACTTGTACGCCCCGAAACTGTCCTGAACCTAACCAATAAGCTCAACAGTTTAAGCCCCGATGAGGCCGAGAAGTGGATGGGGGGCGAGGGCTAGTATTAAAATATTGAGCCTGGATTATGTGGCTAAAGCCTAGTGCTTGCTCCCTTTTATCCCCTGCTTGAAAGTAGGGGCAATATATAATTCTTAACTTAGCAGCATTGCCCTTTGGTATTTGACTCTAAGCAAGAATAGTTCAAATTTATCTTTCATTATTTAAAATATCTTTCAAATTTCATAAAAATTAATACAAAACGTGCATGAAAACTAATTTTTGTAAAGCTATTTGTTGAAGAAGGCTATTTTTCGGACAAAAATTACTTTCATTTTTTTCAATTTTGAAACATTCAGCTTAAAATTTTAGCATTTCACCTCTCATTTTACAAAATTAGGCTCAAAATTATCCAGTTCTTATTCACAATTGCACTTTCACAGTTCAAAATAAAGCTATCTTTGCAAGCATAAAAAAATAAAAACAACAACATGCGTTTTAAAGCCCTAGAACTTATCGAGTCTCGCAAGCCACTCGAAGTAAAACCTCCCCAACGTCTCAGTGATATTTTCGCCATCAATGTATTTGGCTACGAGAATATGAAAGCCCATTTAAGCAAAGAAGCTTTCAATGCCATTCAAGATTCTATAAAAAACGGTTCGTCGGTGGACCGCAAGCATGCTGACCAAATTGCCACTGCCATGAAACAGTGGGCCATATCAATGGGCTGCACGCATTATACTCATTGGTTCCAGCCATTAACAGGCACTACAGCCGAGAAACACGATGCCTTTTTTGAACCCGACGGAAATGGAAAAGGCATGGAAAAATTTAGTGGAAATTCATTGGTGCAACAGGAGCCCGATGCTTCCAGTTTCCCCAGTGGTGGCATACGGAATACTTTTGAGGCTCGTGGATATTCTGCTTGGGATCCTTCATCGCCTGCGTTTTTAATTGACAACCCCAGTGGTAAAACGCTTTGTAT
The DNA here is from genome assembly GCA_043750035.1 of Chitinophagaceae bacterium. GTDB lineage: Bacteria > Bacteroidota > Bacteroidia > UKL13-3 > UKL13-3 > CANJUD01. Next base: position 20,670 of record JAYVCI010000232.1, on the reverse strand, counting down.
TCCTACCATATTTGTAAGTTATACCGGTGAAGCCCTCGATTATAAAGCACCCTTACTAAAAGCACTGAACGCACTTGAAGAAGCAACGGTAGATATCTGTCGCAGCTATTTCGACCGCGATGTGCGTAGGGCTCATGCCTCATTGGGTATTGAGCAAGAATATTTTTTGGTGGATGAAGCCTTGCACAATGCACGCCCCGATTTGGTGCTAACAGGCCGCACACTGCTAGGCCATGCATCGGCCAAAGGACAACAATTGGATGACCATTATTTTGGTTCTATTCCTGAGCGTATTCACAGTTATATGGTGGATGTGGAATGTGAGGCCATCAAACTTGGGATACCATTAAAAACCCGGCACAACGAGGTTGCCCCCGCACAGTATGAGTGTGCCCCTATGTATGAAGAAGTAAACTTAGCTATAGACCATAACCAGTTATTGATGGACTTAATGGAACGCATTGCCCGCAAGCACAGCTTGAAAGTATTACTGCACGAAAAACCTTATGCAGGTGTAAACGGCTCAGGCAAACATAATAATTGGAGTATTATAACAGATACGGGTGTGAACTTACTTTCCCCAGGCAAAACACCCAAAAACAATTTGCAGTTTCTTACTTTCTTTATCAATACCATTAAAGCAGTGCACGACCATGCCGATTTGCTTCGTGCATCCATTGCCCATGCAGGTAACGACCACCGCTTGGGGGCTAACGAGGCACCGCCCGCTATCATGTCAGTATTTATTGGCAGCCAGCTCACCAAGGTATTGAACGACTTTAAAAAAGAATATAATAAAATAGGACGCCCCCGTTTGGAGCAAGACCTAAAACTGCAGATAAAAAAGATACCCGAAATATTATTGGACAATACCGATAGAAACCGCACCAGTCCTTTTGCGTTTACAGGAAACAAGTTTGAGTTTAGAGCCGTGGGCAGCAGTGCCAATTGTGCAAACTGTATGATAGTGTTAAACACCATTGTGGCACAACAGCTCAGGGAATTTAAAGCCGAGGTTGAGCAACTGATGAAGGAAGGAGAGAGCAGCCAAAACAATGCAATTATTACTATATTGCGTAAGTACCAAACCAAGAGCAAACGAATTTTATTTGAAGGCAATGGTTATAGTGATGAATGGGTGAAAGAAGCCGAGGAGCGTGGCCTCAGCAATATAAAAACCACTCCAAAAGCTTTGGATGCCTATATGAGCAAAGCCACCAAAAAATTATTTAACAGCTTGGGTATATTCAATGAACGCGAACTGGAAGCCCGCCACGAAATAATGCTGGAGACTTATGTGAAAAAGATACAGATAGAAAGCCGTGTACTGGGCGAAATAGCCACCACACAAGTAATTCCCGTTGCATTAAAATATCAAACCGAGCTTGCCAAAAATATAGAAGCCCTAAAAAATGCAGGCTTAAAAGCAGAGCACTACAAAACACAAATGGACTTGGTAATAGCCATGAGCAACCATATAAAAGCCATCAAAACCGCAGTAGATGATATGACCGAAGCCCGCCGTGTAGCCAATAATGTAGAGAGCATGCACCAACGTGCCATAGATTACTGCGACAAAGTAAAACCCTACCTCGACCTTATCCGCGAACATGCCGATGAGCTTGAGTTTATGGTAGAAGATAGCATGTGGGTATTGCCCAAGTATAGGGAGTTGATGTTTGCAAGGTAGTTTATAAAGGCGTTGCCGAAGCTTTTGGATTGCCATTGGCCGAAGCTGACAGTTTACTTGCTGAGACTAGTGCTACTTGTGTATAGATAAAAACACACAAAGGCCACCCCTGCGGGCAGCCTTTATATGCTATGAAAACAACCCCGATAGCTATCGGGGTAAACCTTTTGTTCAATTAAAATCTTGAACAAGGCAAATGTATAAACTCTTTTTATCTTATGCAAGTTCTTTTTAAAGTAAGCAAACTAAAACAAGTTGTTGTATTTATTGTATTAGTATTTTAGTACTGAAAAGGCTTCCATTTATTTGCAGTGCAAGGAAATAAATACCCTGTGGAAGTTCTTTGTCCATAATATCCTGTTGTAGGCCGGGTTGTTTGCTAGTTGTTTTATTCAATAGTGTTTTACCCGTAATGTCATAAAGAGATATGTTTATATCTGCATCGGTATTTAGGAAATATTCGACAGTGAAAAGCCCGTTTGATGGGTTGGGAAATACCTTGATGGCTGTGGAGTTTGTATATTGAGCAACACTAGCATACATATATTTAGATATACGGATGTGGACAAAAACACCTGATTTGCTTGTAAGAGCAACAGCATAAATACCGTCAGGATAACTAATAGCAGGCCAAACAAAGGAAAATGAACCTGTATTTATTATACTATCTGTAAATGGTTGGTAAACTAACGCTCCCCAGCTACTGTAAATACTGATTGTGAAAGTATCCATGGCCGCTATGTAAAAACTGATATTAGCATTAGCCACGAAAGGGTTTGGATTACATTTAAGCGAGTCGGTTTGTCCGGTGGAACTAATTGCCCATGCTGTAAAGGCGATTGTATATAGCAGTTTTTTCATGTCCAGATAGTTTAGCTCAAACTTAGTTATATATAAGGCGGGCATTTATATATTCACCCCACAAAGCTAACCTTTCCAATCCATAAACTAGAAAAACAAAAGAGATTATGGGTTTACATAAAAACTTGTACTTGCTTTAAACACCGAAGATATTGAAACAACTTTATTGTTTTTATCTTTAAAATGAGTATTGGTGCCCCTATATATGTCCACATTTACATAACCCACGTTTACCTTACTGTACACATCAGCGGGGATGGTGAAATCCCCATCATCATCTGTTATTTTGTTCCAAGTAAATCTCTCTCCCGATTCTTGGGGAGCAAGCGGCATAAAAGATACCTGAATTAACAATTGCTCACCGCCGCCAACATTATCTGTATTCCATTTAACTGTAACAGGAAGTTTTCGGCCATATATATTCTTGGGCGTTACTGAACGTTGCTTTATTGGTGCGGCAAGCTCTACTTCTTTCGAAAAATCTTCATAGCCTGCACTTGCAATATTTTTACAGGAAACAGTACATTTCCCCAATTTAAAAATACTGTCTAAAAAGGGGTTAAGAGAAAGTGAGTTTTGTGGAGCATTAATTAAGGAATTATTGATATAAAGTTTGCCATCACGCATCAAAGACTTGCTTTTTGCTTTATCACCATAATTTATAGCATCAAGTATTCCGTATGTTAACCGCCCATCTAAATACATATTGTATCCCATTAGTTTTATATCAAGGTCGGCGGGTTGGTCTCCCCATAGTGCAGATAGGTCATCGCTCTGTAGCGGGTCATTAAATTTGTGCTTACATGCTGCTAAAACGCTAGCAAAACAGATAAAGATTATTATTTTTTTCATTTTTTTCATTTTTATAAATCGAAATTAATTAACATGAACAAATACACTTAAATGATTTAACGCCCCAAATAAAGTCTGTTATTGCGTTATTTTGATCATCAACATAGGTACTTGCATTACCAGTATATGTCTGGCTTGCTAGTGTAAACTGAGGCTTTCCCCAGCTTTTCGAACTATTTGGTGGCGGCGGCGGGCTTTGTGGGTTAAAATCACAACCATCGACCCCAACAAATATGGTGTCACTTATTCCGGCAGTTGCCAGCACATTTTTATCGCAACAAACAGTGCAGTCCATAGTGACGAATGCTACAAACCAAAACTGACCATCTGTTGGCACCTTGAGGCCCGAGACATCTAAACTGACTAGCCCAGCAGAGCTAGATAAGCTATTTTGAGTAAAATTTTTGGTATCATAAACCTGCTGCATTCCTGAACCATCCAAATACATTACATTGATTTGAATAGTTTGACTTATACTCTCGCTATATAAACAAGAAACCCCTCCCACGATTCCATTCTGACCCATGTGGGTAAGGTGATTATTAATCTCAGTAATAGGAATCCTAATGGGCGGTGGAGTGGGATTCTGGCCAGAAGGTTGAATAAAGGGACTTGGTGCTGGCGATGTGTTGCCGCACTTTTTAAACATTAGAAAATTACTTCCTATTACTAATAGTAATAAATAAAGTGTTTTTTGTGTAAGAAAACCTTGTTTCATATTAAAAATATTTTTCTGCAAATAAAGTTTGATTACATTTGCAAATCTAATAATAAAATATCCCAAACAAACATAAAATATCCCAAATATGAAAGTAAGTACAAAAATAAGAACACTTAGGTCATTAAAAAACATGAAGCAGGAGGACTTAGCTCTTAAGTCTAACATGTCTCAACATTACCTTTCTGAAATAGAGAATGACCTAAAAAGCCCACGAATAGAAGAGATAGAGGCAATTGTTACTGCTTTGGGAATAACGTTTGAAAACTTCATGGGGTTCGACGATAAGCTAATTTTTAATAATACAAACAATAATGTAGAACAGCAAGGGCACATAGTTAATGAAGTAAATAATGAAATCTTAACTAAACTGATTCATATTATCGAAAAACAAGAAAGACTGATTGAGATAAACACCAAGATTTTTGAAAAGATGATTAAAGATAAGAAGTAGTTATTCTCACCCCATCCCCAAAGCCTCCCAAGCCATCTGGGCAGCTACTTGTTCGGCTTTCTTTTTTACATGGTCTTTGCCTTCGCCCATTTGTTTGCCATCAACCCATACAAAGGCGTGGCGTAGTTTGTGGTTGCCATTTTTAACCACAGGGCCTTCTTCAAATTTTACTTCTTTGCTGTTGCGTTGTGCCCACTCCAATAGTTTGCTTTTATAATTGTTTTCAGTTTGTTCCAGGGTGTCAATATCTATATGGTTTTTAATAAGATATTGTATAATAAACTTCTGTGTTTTTTTAAATCCTTTATCAAGATAAACCGCACCAATTATAGCTTCCATGGCATTGCCATAAGCTGTTTCTATGCCATGTACGCCACCACTAAAGTTTCTTTTTTCTAGCATCACCAATTGGTCCAATCCAATTTTACGGGCTAGTTTGTTTAGGCTTTCTCGGCTCACTATTTTGGAACGCATCTGGGTTAAAAATCCTTCGTAGCGGTAAGGGTATTTGAGAAAAACCATTTCGGCTACTACGCTGTTTAATATCGCATCGCCCAAAAACTCTAACCGTTCGTTGCTGTTTTTGTGGCCATTGTGTTTCAAGTCATCAGCCATGGTGCTATGTTTGAGGGCTTGTTTATATAAATTGATATTGCTTGGCGACAGACCCAAAATAGATTTCAACTGCCGTTTCAGTTCCTTATCGGGCGGGAATATATTGTCTGCATTTTTCAAGCTATATATAATATCTGAATATTTATTGCTGCGAATATATAATGATTATGGCAACAGATTGCGATGTTATATAAAAAGTTTTTCTAAATCGGAAGCAGAGAGAATTTTTAGGCTGCGTTTTCCCGATATATCAAAGTATGGATTTTCGCACTGGAATAATTCATCAAAAAGGTTCGACATTTCTGAGATAGAAAGCTCTTCGCCTTGTTTTACGCCAGTTTTGCGGGCTATGGAGCGGGCCAATATATCAAACCTGTCGCCCTTAGCTTGAGTTTGCGTTTGTTTAAAATCATCGACCATTCCTTCTATCAAAAGTTTTTCGTTGGCATTTTTTATTCCAGCCGGCACACCATTAATGATCAATGAATTTTTACCAAACACTGCCAAATCGAAACCCATCAAGGCCAAGTGCGGGAGCAAATCGTGGACTATAATAAAATCTGAGGGAAGCAAATCGACCAATTGGGGGAACAATCTTTCTTGTGTAGGAATTTGTTGGCCATTGATGGAACGAAGATATTTTTCATATAATATTCTTTCGTGTGCTTTTTCCTGGTCTATAATATATAATTCATCGGCAGCTTGGGTCATTATATATTTTTTGTTTACCTGCCAAATACTGTCAACCTTGGGGGCATCTTTTCTTATAATAGTTTCATGGGGTAAAGGTTTGCCCACAAATTCTCCTTTCAAAGTGGTTTGCTCGGCATCAAACCGCTCACTGAAACTTCCTTTGCCATCGCCCTCAAATATTTTCTTCCAATCGGAGTTTGCTTTCCTTGCTTGTGTTTGTCCGCTGCCACTTCCCACAAATGGGTTGAAGCCTGTATGCAAATCTACTTTAGGCTGCTCGGCATACATACCCGGCTTTACGGTAAATGCCGCCATATTAAAATCAGCTTCGGGCACTTGTATATGGTCGCCCAGTGCTTTGCGGGCAACAGCATGCAGAAATTGATATATAATACGTTCGTCTTCAAATTTGATTTCTGTTTTTTGCGGATGCACATTTACATCTATACTTTCTGGTCGCACAGAAAAAAAGAATATATAAAAAGGAAATACATCTTTCGGAATTAATTCTTTGTATGCCGATGATATTGCATGGTTCAAATATCCATCACGAAAAAAACGATTATTTACAAACAGATATTGCTCACCACGGGTCTTCTTGGCAATTTGCGGCACCCCTACAAAACCTTTGATAGAAGCCACACTAGTAGTTTCTTCAACATATAATATATCATCGGCTTTTTTATCGGCAAATACTTCTAATATTCTTTGCTCCATCGTACCACTTTTCAGTTTGAAAATATCGTTTCCATTATTATAAAACTCAAAAGCAATATCGGGATGCGGCAATGCTACACGCAAAAATTCATCTATAATATATTTTGTTTCTACTGGATTTGATTTCAGAAATTGACGACGTGCCGGAACATTATAAAACAGATTTTTTACGGTAATACTGGTGCCCGCATTTCCATTTACCGCCTCTACTAATTTCACCTCCGAGCCTTCTATCATAATATGCGTAGCTACCTCATCGGTATGCCTGCGGGTACGCATTTCTGTATGGGCGATGGCGGCTATAGATGCTAATGCCTCGCCTCTAAAACCTTTTGTATTTAGTTTGAACAAATCATCAGCCGACGAAATCTTGGAAGTGGCGTGGCGTTCCCAACTCATGCGGGCATCGGTTTCGCTCATACCAGCACCGTCGTCAATTACTTGTATTAGTGTGCGGCCTCCATCTTTTATATGTAATATAATATTCTTGCTGCCAGCATCCACTGCATTCTCGAGCAATTCTTTCACTACCGATGCTGGGCGTTGTATTACCTCGCCCGCAGCAATTTGGTTTGCTACATGTTCGGGCAATAGTTTTATTACATCAACCATTGGGCAAAGATATATTGATTTTAGACATTATAAGAGGTTGTGATTTGATGAGGAATTATATATTCCAATGTCAGTTATAAAAGTATATAATTATTAAGTATTTGAAAAGAAAAGTGGATATGTGTGGGATTCTTTGTGAGTAAATAGCTCTGTTATGCCCCGCCCTGAAGGGTAGGGTAATAGAAAAATTCTTTTAAAACTATTTGTTTTTCAATATATCTTTATACTCTTTTATATATTCTTTAAACTTTTCTACTACTACTTCCAAAGGTTCGTCGCTCTCGCCACCTGCGGCATTGAAGTGGCCACCACCATTAAAATACTTGCGGGCAAATTCATTACAAGGGAACTGCCCTTTGCCCCGGAATGACATTTTTATTTTCACTTTTCTATCAATAATTAGTACGGCTAGTTTTACGCCTGTAATGGTAAGTCCCCAGTTTACTAACCCTTCTGTATCACCTGTAAGTACGCCATAGTGTTTTATTTCTCTTCTGTCGAGTACCATCAATGAGGTGTTGAGTTCTGGAATATATTCTAATTTATGTGCAAGTGTATATCCAATTAATTGTGTTCTTCTTAAAGTAAAATTATCATATATATGGCTTTGTATCTGGTCACTTTTTACGCCACAATCTAGTAGTCTTGCAACGATTCTGTGTGTATTTCCTGTAGTTGTATCGTGGCGAAAATTTCCTGTGTCTGTAAGTATTCCGGCATATAAACACTCGGCAATATCTTTGTTCATTAACTGGTCATCGCCCATGGTATTGATAAATGTATATATCAGTTCGCAGGTGCTGCTGGCTTTGGTGTCGTGCAAGCGGTAATCGTCGAACGGTTCTGGCTCCAGGTGGTGGTCTATCATTACCTTGATGGCTTTGCTTGCTGCCACATCATGGCCCATTTCGTTGATTCTTTTCAGTGCATTAAAATCTAAACAAAATATAATATCGGCATCAGCTATATAAGATTTCGAAAGTTCTGTTTTTTGTTCATATATAATCACACTGTCATTGCCCGGCATCCAGTTAAGGAAAGCACCATAATCGGTGGGCGTTACCACTACTACATTTTCAAAGTTTTTTAATTTGAGATAATTATATAATCCCAATGAAGAGCCGAGAGCATCGGCATCAGGCTTGTGGTGGGTGGTGATAAGAATTTTCTTATCGGGCGTAAGTATTTCTTTTAATTCTATAATAGGTTTCACGGCACAAAGGTAAGGGATAAGGGATAAGGAGTAAGGGATAAGGAGCTGACGTCAAATAAAAAACTTGCTCCTTGCTCCTTACCCCTTGCTCCTTTATTATCTTTGCCAAAATTATGAATAAAGTAATAGCAAATGCCGAGGAAGGCGTAAAAGATATAACAGACGGAGCCACCATTATGCTGGGCGGTTTCGGGCTGTGTGGAATTCCTGAGAATTGTATAGCTGCACTGGTAAAGTTGGGCGTAAAAAACCTAACCTGCATAAGCAATAATGCGGGCGTTGATGATTTTGGAATTGGCCTGATGCTGCAAACCCGACAAGTAAAAAAAATGATTAGCAGCTATGTGGGCGAGAATGCCGAGTTTGAACGCCAACTATTAAGCGGCGAACTGGATGTAGAACTGATACCCCAAGGTACTTTGGCCACCCGCTGCTGGATGGGCGGTGCTGGGATTCCTGCATTTTATACGCCCGCAGGTTTTGGTACCGAAGTAGCCGAAGGGAAAGAAATCAGAGATTTTGAGGGCAAACCCCACCTGATGGAAACTTGGCTACGTGCCGATTTTGCCATTGTAAAAGCATGGAAAGGTGATACCCATGGCAATTTAATATATAAAGAAACCGCCCGCAACTTTAACCCCATGATGGCGATGGCAGGGAAAATAACCATAGCCGAAGTAGAAGAACTGGTTCCCGCTGGCGAACTAGACCCAAACCAAATACATACACCCGGAATATTTGTGCAAAGGATTTTTAAAGGGGTGGATTATGAGAAAAGGATTGAGCAAAGGACTGTGAGGAAGAGGGAGGTTTAAGATTTATTATAATAGTTTCTTTTAAAAGTTAAAACTATCATTATTATAAATAGAACAACCGAAACAGAAAATGTTTCTGCGGTTTGTATGATATAGTTTGTCTCAGCTTTATTTTCTTCTTCTATTTGCTTGTCAGATTTTGTGTTTTTTTGATTCAGCAATACATAGGGAGTTCCACATATAAATCCGGGCTTTAACTCTTGCTCCTTAGGTTTTAGCTTGGGTATATAATTAAACACCCAAATATCATCTTCTCTTGCAACAAATTGCCGTGCATTCTCAACTTCAAGTATATCTAATACATAAATTAAAGTCTTATATTTTAAACCATCATCTAGAATAAAATGTATTCCCGTAACAGTATCTTTAGTTGCAACAAGTTCTCTAATCGTAAGCTGGGCAAAATCAAGTTTTATTTTATTCTCTCTTTCGTTTCCCGTCAACTTTAAATTAACAAATTCTCTTTCGGGATGAATAACGAATTCTTGTTTATAATATGATGGATGATTTTCTCCCCAATAAACTACTTCTAAGCAAACTAATTTATGAAATGCCCGATTCTTTTCCAAATACCAAATGCACAGTATAGGCAGCAGAATTAAACTAATTAATCCTGCTGGGTAATACATTTTTCTGAGCCGCTTAATTTTGTTTGTCATTATTGTAAAGCAATAACTTTAGAAGTTGATATATAGTTGCATTAATGCTGAACCACAAATTTCTTTATACTATAATTCTTAGTATCTGAATACCTTAATATATAAACGCCATTGCTCAATTGGCTTGTGTTTATTGTTTCGCCTATAAAGTTTGTATTATTATACACTACTTGCCCGGTGCAATTAAGTATTTGAACTGTTTGTTTAGCTATACTATTTGATTTATGAATTTGTAGTTGTTCATTACTCGGATTTGGATATAATGAAATCAAATTGTCGCTTTGTATTTCCGCTATTCCTACATGATAAAAAAATCCCAAATTATCAACCATCCATCCATCTCTTTTATTCGGATCGCTAGTTGTAATATAGGTGAATTTAACTAAAACTGTATCAATATAAGGATTAAATCCACCAACAGGTCCCAAGTGAACGCCATAATGTTGCCAACCTGAAGATGAACCTTTTAAATTAGGTTTAAAACCATACTCCCAATAATACATCCCCAATCCTACTAAATCTGCCCAAGTTTTTCCTTTGTCCATAGATATCTCAACTTTTCCTTTGTCTTCAGGATTACCGTCCATTTTATATTTAAACTGAAGAACCAATTCACCCCAATAGTGAGATTGAGCGGGAGTATGCCAATTATATATTACAACTGAGGTGTCATTTGGAGGAACTGAATTTAAAGTATCTGTTACCAGTGCATTTGGATTAGAATACGCAGAATCAAAAACTTTCTTTTGCGGAGGGCCAATTTGCCATTTTGAAGCAGGGTTTTTCAACGAGTCAATGTAAAAACTATTGCTCACATAAGGAGTATCAAAGGGAGTATCAAAATTAATATACCAAAACTGCCCAAAAGATGTTGATGCAATTAAAATTAGAGTTAGTGAAAAGAATATTTTTTTCATTGTTATATAATTTGTTTTGACTTTAAAGACACTGATAGTTTTAAAAGGTTGCTTGCTTTTCCAAGAACAAATATATCACTTTTAAGCAATTTGTAACCAATATAAAACTAGGATTCAAGTTATAAATGCAACTTTTGAGAGGAACAAAGGTACACAATAGATGTATTTTGTAAAGAAAAATATTCGCAAACAGACAAAGCCAGGCGAATAGGAAGAAATGAATCGGTTGTTTGTAGGGAACTGCAACATAATTCGGACAAACGGAGCGGAGCTTACAGGGCCGATTTGGCAGAACGCAAATGTGCGGAACATCATTAGGTAAAACCGAAAAAAAATTATTTTATAGAAGCGGTAAAAAGCCAGGTGAATGAGTATCTAGAGAAAGAATTAGTATAACATCCAATACCATGTTGGCATAGGTTTTAAACTGGGTGAGAAGTGGTAGTTATAATACCATTACTTAGTTCAAAATAGGAGCAGTATTAACTTAAAAACCGAGTAGCTATAAAAAGGCACGCTGCTTTTTATTTTAGAAAATCACAACAGTTTCAACCTCCCATAATCAATCTTAGTATGGTGCCTTGGGTCTTTGGGCAATGCTTTAATTAGTTTGGTTTCTATATTTTCCAAGCCAAGTTCAACCAAAGCTAAATTAAAAAATTGGGTATCAAAATTAGTATCGGGAGCATAATATATAATAGGTTTATTATTAATTTGTATGATAGTTCCTTCTTTGAGTCCTTGTATATTTTGTAAACGATATTCCATAATAAAAGGGAATACATATTGGCCATTATATACAAATGATTCTTTGCAGCGACCCAGTAACAATAGTTGTCCTGCAATGTCAACTCTGCCCGCATCACCCGTGCGGTGCCAAAGACCTGAAGGGGTTTTAATTTTGTTGCTTAGTTGTTTTTTATCTAAACCCAAATGGTTCTCTAATACATGCTTTCCTTTTACTACTATTTCTCCGTGTTGTCCAGTTTCGCATGTAATCTTGTCAAATTCATCAACTGTAAATTCATGATAAGTATCGGGTAGAAATGATATAATACGTAAGTCTGTTTGTGCATCAGGAATACCCACTGGAAGTCCTTGGTCAACTGTATAGTTTTGAAGTTTGTTTGCATCAATATGGCTAATAGGTTCTGCTTCAGTGCTGCCATATACTACCATATTCACCGCATGGGGGAAAGTATGCACTATATCGCTGGCTGCATCTGGGAATACAGGACCTCCGCCAGTTATTATATGTTTGATAGTTTTATTTTGCAATTTGTTTTCTATCCCATATTTGCCCAATGATGCGGTATAAAAAGGTGAGGCTACAATACTTTCTATATTATATTTTTCTATATCACTAAATACTTTTTCTGGAATGAACGATTTTGGTTTTGATGTTTTAAAACTGGGAATTACGGTTGTTTTTCCATGTCCCAAATTTAGCATGGTTACTATAGGTAAAGTGCTTAACTCTGTATAGTTTTCCGTACCTTTTATCAATGGTTCAAGTGCTTTAAATTGTTCGAATAAAAATGCATGGGTCCTGTTTGCAGCCTTAGGTGTTCCTGTGCTACCCGTAGTAAGTGTAATTAGAGCTGAATCAGTTTCTAGCATCTCACAGGGTAAACCCTCATGGATAAACTTATCTGATGTGATAGAAACTTTAACAGGAATTTTTCTTAAATTCTTATTAAATAATGCAAACAACTTGGCTTTCCACCCACCAGCAAATCCTTTACAATCAATCATCTTACAGCATTGGTTGATACGCTCTTTATTAGACCATTCATCAATGAACACTGCTACAGAACCATTATAAAAAATGGCAAGCAGCATGATATATAAATCTATACTCATAGGGATATACACCAAAACCTTATCTCCTTGTTGTATATCTTTCTTCCGTAAATACGCTGCTTGTATTAACACTTTTTCTTTAAGTGTACCATAAGTTATTTCTCTACCTTTATGAATCAAAGCAATTTTGTTGAGATTCTGCTCTGCCGCTTCCAGAAAGAGATTGACGATATTCATAGCTTATATTTCTCTACCGTATAAAGTATAACATCTATAATCATCGCCTGAAAACTTAGTAGATACATTCACCGATTTATTTTGAACGTGCATAAAAGCATGGTAAACTTTTGTAATATTGTTTACTGATGCATACTTCATAATCAGATCGCAAAGTAATTGGGTAATACCCGCATATTTTCTTGCAGGGTTTCGTGCCAATGTCTTAACGATAATACTTTTTTTAGCAGCATCATATAAATCAGGAATGGCAAATATAAACCCTGCTAATTTACCCGTTTGTGTATCTTCGGCAAGTATTATCATATCAGGCTTCAGCAATGGCATTAAGGGCAAATACAATCCCAAAAACTCATTTGGGTTAATTGGTGTATATAGAAAGTTAGAAAGAAATACTTCACTACATAAATCATATAACAATAACAATTCCTTTTCCAAATTATTCATATCAATGGGGCGAATTTGTATCTGTTCTTTGTCGAAACGTTCTTTTAAATATAAATATTTCCCATATACCAATTCCGTATCAACTTGAGATAGGTAATGCGAAATAGCACCAAAGCCATTATCTGTAAACTGTTGTGGATAGTATGGTTGATGCAGATTTTCTGAAAAAAATAAAGGTTTACTTTGGTCATCCATAAAGCGGTAAGCCTTCCAGGTACTTCCATTCATTGGCCCAATCACATAATTGTATCCTTTTTGTCGAGCTATGGCAAATGCAGATTCTAGCAGTTTTGAGGAAGCCACATTGTCATCTATACATTCATAATTACCTATTGCAATGGCTGAAGAATTATTATAGATTAAATCCTTGTTTTCATATAAGGCCAATCTACCACAAGGTTTATCACCATCAAATAACAATATACAAGTAGCTGGCCCTGCAAGTGCAAACTGATTTTTGAAACGCTGTGCAATTTCACCATACAATTCAAAGGGTAAATCTAGGAATTGATTATAAGAATCATCCTGTTCATTAACTATAATAGTATGATATTGCTCCATAATTAAATGACAAAAAAATCATGCACCCAAAAGTAGTTAACTAATATAGCTGCCAATGGAATAAAAATATTATCAGACCCTTTTGTTGCAAACAACTCCGTTATAGCAGTAATAACAGCCATTGAGCCTACATATATATATATATTCCCAATAGGTGCATGTAGAGATACAGCCAATAAATAAGTAACAATTGATGCAACTACTATAAACCCAACAAAACCAGTAAGTGATTTTTTATCACCAAATATATGCATAATACCTGTGGGATATCTTTTACCACACAATGCTGCTGCTGGATCGGCCAAGGCCATAACTAATACTGGCTGATAGAACCAAAAATAAGTATGCATTGCCGTATGAAATGACATGTAATCATAAGATAAAAAACTCATATACACTGCCACTGGATATAAAACACTGCCATGCGATTTGCGGTCGATGCCATTAATCGAACGGAGAAAATTAAATTTTTGACTTACGAACAACAATAAAACAAATGAACTGCAAATACCCAATACCCACCAATGAGAACTAAAAAGAATAGGAAACAACATGGATAATAGACCTGAACCGATATGAACGACTTTGCGTGTATGCTCGGCCTGAAAGTGAAATTTATGATACAATATTTCTGCGGTTGCAAATAAAAATATATAAGCACCACTTAATATAATATAATGCAATAAATCAGGATTCATATTTTTTGGTCTATAATGAATTGATTATAAAAAAAGCATTTATCTAATTGGTGCAGCTTTTCAGAGAGCTCCTCTTGGAATATGAATTTATCAGGATAAGATTCTGACAAACGCCTTGGCACCATCAGGTTCCAGTAAACTACACGTGCATTTGCATTGGAATAATTGTATATGATATCCGCATTTTCTTTCATCTGCGTTTCGCTCATATACTCAAAAATATCAGACAAATTAAAGCCATCAAATTTGCCATACTTGCTCAATATCTCTTCTGCGGTTCCTTGAACAAATTTTATCTGATTAATACGCTCTCTTACTTTCTTTAAATTCTCAGGCAATAGATAATGTGGCAACTGCGGTGTGAATACTCCAGTAAAAATATAAGATAAATATTCATTGCTCTGGCAAGCTATTGATTTCAAATGCTCTTCGGCTCGTTGGTATATAAACTCGCTCACATTTAGTTTCACATGTTTCATGAACTCAGGCGAACGGCCTGCACTTCCCATTACTTTTTTGCTGTAAAATAACTTAAACAGCAATTTCCATCTCCAAGAATTCCATTTGTTTAAATAAAATAATTCTTGCTCCTTCTCAGATTTTATTTCGAGTAATTTTTTTGTGGTTGCTTTCGAATGAATAAAAGGCAAAACCCATTTTTGAAACATGGCAAAATATTTCTCAAATTTTCCTGCATGTATAATCCCTTTTTCTATTTCTATAATATGTTGGTCGAAATAATTTCGTGCCTCACTGCTTAATTCCTTTTTTATTGATTGGTACACCTTAATCCTTTGATTATGCTCTGTAAAGCCTAAAAAACCTATAAGTTCAGCATCCTCAAGGTGGGTAATGGCAAGCTTTTTTAATTCGCATAAATATAATTGGATGGGATTCAAATCACCAGCAACTATCATTTCAGGGTTGAGTGTAAGCAATGAAAAACTGTTATCTCCTGCTGATGCGATGGAAAATATTTTTCCACCTTGTGCTGTTTTTAATCCTTCCAACAATACCGATACATCTTCCCAGCAATTGGCGTACCTTATAATATCAAAATTTGTATTTTTGAATTGCATGGAATTATATATTTTCGATAATTTTTATATTGCCTGTTGAACCATCCATTTCTACCCAATCCCCTGTTTTTAATCTTTGTAATAAGCCTGAAATACCAACCACACAAGGTATTCCCATCTCGCGTGATACAATAGCGGAGTGGCTTAACAAACTACCCCGTTCCACCAATATTCCGGAAGCAGTAGGAAATAATGAAACCCAACCTGGATCGGTGCTGCTGGTAACTAGTATATCGCCATCCAATCCTTCTGCTTCCGATGGGTGCGTCAGCACACGTACTTGTGCCTTTACGATGCCCGCACAGCAGGGGATTCCTTTCAAATCACCTTCCAATATTTGTATATTAATTTCTGCTGCCATTTTATTTCCAGCATATAAAGACCCATAACTTTTTATCCTTTCGGCGGGATTCATTTTTTCAAAATCGAGATACACTTGTTTGCGAAGTAAAACCAAATCTTTCAAATTGCTATGCACAAATGTTCCTTTAATAGCTCCGAAAATTTCAATTTGTGTGAGGTAAAATATATCAGCCGCATTGTCCAATAAATTCTCGGCATAAAACTTATTGCCCATTTCTGTGAAAATATTTCTCACCATTGCAAAACCCCTAGTCCTTTCATAGCGTAGGTTTTCACGATTGCTCACCAAATATCGTGCTTTGCCCATAATGTAATTGAAGAAGAATTTTTTAATAGGTTTGCCTTTCAATTTATTATATATAAATTGCTCTGCTTGTTTCCTCACCACAGGTTCAGTAGTAGCACCTTTTATATTTTCTGCTTTCAAATATCCTTTCAGAATCTGCATATACATTTCTGGTTTCTGACGGTACGTAATAGTTTCTAATTTCAGTTCTCCCACGGTTCTATCTCCCCAGCGATCTAGGTATTTATCAATCTTTTGTTTTAGTAAAATATACTTTTCTTCATGAAGTGTTCTCCATATTTTTAGATTGTCTTTTTCCGAAAATATAGATTTATATAATTCATTCTGTTTGATGAATGAAGCCAGTTCCAGTCCCATTATTACTGGTTCTACAGAGACTATATCCCCTGACCCCGCCATCAAATCATTGTGCAAATT
Organism: Chitinophagaceae bacterium; assembly: GCA_043750035.1. Taxonomy (GTDB): domain Bacteria; phylum Bacteroidota; class Bacteroidia; order UKL13-3; family UKL13-3; genus CANJUD01. The sequence continues at coordinate 3,942 of JAYVCI010000232.1, read as the reverse complement.
GGTATGCTCATCGCCCGATATTTTTACCACCATTTTTTGCAACACGCCAAAATATATCATACAAAAAAAGTCGTTGGTCAATGGGGCTTTCCATTTGTTCACTAAGGTTTCTTCAAACTCCAAATAGTCATTCATCAATTCATCGGGTCGGCGTTTGGAGAAATCAATTTGCTTGTATTTTGTAATAACCTTATTGAAATGTTCCAAAAATTCTCTCCGCTGTTTGTCAACGGTGAACAAATTATATAATATAAACCTAGCTGCCCTCAATACATCCAAATAGTCACGCAAGCCCGCCCGCTTTGGTTCTTCCGTATTGAATGATTCCTTCACCCCCATCATTTTCTCCATAAACTTGGCATTGATAGAAAAGCCCGGGAGCAAAGCCAATGCATTATACCAATTGTTCAAATTATAATATACACGTCCGTATATATGTCCCAACATATTGGCATATACTTCCCCATTTGAAGCTATCACACTGGGTCTGATTCCCATAATGGCACTAAACTGTCGGTAAACACTATCATACATTTTTACAATAAATGAAAACGTGAGCGGTAATGTTAAACCTGGATACGATTCTATAATATTGCTATTGTCCCAAATGGTGAACTTGGCTCCCTTATCAGGCACATGCACGTGGCTAGTGATTGGGCGGGCTTGTAATAAGTATAATATATTATCTTTATAAGCAAATTCTATATCCTGATATTTGTGAAAATACTTATATAATACATCTAATATTTCTGCAACTTCATTTAATTGTATATCATTTAATGATGCTTCATTTTGTTTATTTTCTGGAACAGTTATTTGCTTAACTCCCGATTTGTTCTCCGTATCAAAAACCAACATATCTGTTTTGTTTGCAATTTGTTTTTCTCCCGAATAAGATTCGGGACTGTTTTTTTTTACAATAAAAGTATCTGCCAACAATTCTCCCGATACCAAACCTTCGCCCAATCCATATAAAGCATTGATAGTTTTCTCGGTTCTGTTCCCATCCAAAGGATTGATACCAAAGGCTACACCGGCTGTATCTGCATCAATCATTTCTTGTATAATTACCGATACGGGAACTATTCTACTTTCGCCCGCATTATATACTTTTACCCTAAGTGCGTAAGCAGATTTCCATACTTGTTTAATGGCACTATAGATTTCTTTATAGGGAACATATAATAATGTTTCATACTGCCCGGCAAACGATTTATCTCCTGTGTCTTCTGCTATTCCTGATGAACGAACCGCGAAAAATTTAGATTCACCCTCGCCAAAATATGTTTTTAAACTCACTAATATTTCTTCGCCTAATATATAATTATCTATAATAGCTTCTGGATTTTCATTGGGTTTATTTTCAATCTCCATTATTATAATACTTGCGGGAACAACAGCAAAATCAGGCACTCGCAGGCCAATACTTTGCAAATGAAACAAATTCCAGGCTTTCATCCCGGTGATTTGTTCATCACCACTTTGTATTTTATAATCTTTGGAAAAAATAAGTTTTTGCATATATTATATCAATTTACCAATCATGGGGCCTGCTCCCAAAATTAAATACATACACAAACTCCAAATACCTGATGATATCTCGATTTGTTTGGCATACTTTGTTTGCATATTGTTTCTAAACATCAGTGCAGGAATAGAACATGATATAAATAATATAGCCAATATAATATAAGGAATAATATTATAGTGTGCATAATAACATGCTGCCATAGCTAATAACATGGAGCCAAACGAACACAGTATCCAATACACGGGAGCTTTTTTATGCCCCATTAAATTGGTGTATGATACAACACCTGGTTCTTCTTTTTCAGGCGTTTTAATTTTGCGACCAATTTCTAAAACTATCCCGCTCATAAATGAAACCAAGAAGAAAAATAGTAATCCCTTTGGAGCTGTCTCTCCTGCCAGGAACCAATCGTATCCGCTTGCATATATATCTACCAAAGGTATAATAAGCATGTGCGAAACCACATACCAAAACTGACGTTTTCGCAACCATTCTACTATAAAAAATTCTTTCAACATCAGCATCATATATAACATGGCCACAAAGTATAATATAAGCATATTGGGATACGTAAATATTTGCACCGTGATTTGCAAACCTGCAACAAAAAAACCTATATTTTTTAATTCTTTCAATGATATAATACCTCGCGGAACAGGTAAATAACTTCTATATAGTTTATCATCTTCTGCATCTTTATGTTCATCGCAAATACGCAATAATAAAAACATTCCAATAGTATTAAATATACAAACGAGATAAGGTTGCCAACCAATGAAACCCTCGGCACCACGGCATATACGGGAATATGATATAGCAGAAAAACTAAATGCTGCAATCAATAATCCATGTGTGGCAAATGGAAATCGTTCCTTTTGGTATATATAAAATCGTTTGATGAATGATTGCATAATTATAATATTCACTTTTCACTTAATTCTATTTCTTCCTTCCAAAAATCTTATGTGCTTTCGAAAAATTTCCCGAAGCCATTGCTGCAGCAATTGACAACTCGCCACATAATATAGTTGCACCACATATTTCTGCAAATTTGCGTGCTGAACCAGGCCCTGTACAGTCCAGTAAACTCAAACATTCGCGTTGGGTGGGTAATCCAGTTCCACCACCCACAGTACCCACCATTAAACTGGGCAAAGTAACGGCTAAATATAAATCGCCACTACCCGTAACTTCCATTCTGGTAACACCCACATACGCTTCCGATACGCAAGCTACATCTTGTCCGCAAGCCATAAATATTGCAGTAAGTCCGTTTGCAAAATGGCCTTGTATACCAATACTACCACTCTGCACTGCCGCTACTGACGAGGTTTGCCAGTATATAGCTATATCTTCGGGTGTGGATCCCAATACTTCTTTTACTACTTGGCGTGTAATAAGTGCTTCGGCTGAAACTTTTTTGCCACGCACTGTGGAGAATGAAACTGCCGTTGCTTTTTTATCGCCCGCATAATTACTTTCTATATACCATTGTTTTGGTTTTATTGGAATTTGTTCTATTATATAATTACAAATAGCATCAGTACATATCGTCACCATATTTTGGCCTGCAGCATCGCCGGTAGTATAATCAAAAATTAAAACCGCTTGGTTGCCTTCCATATTTATTCTAAAGTCTTCCAACTTTGCATGTTTGCTATGCTTGCCCACAATTTCACGAAATATTTCTATTTTATCCAAAACCCAAAACATAAAAGTTCCCACCTCACTTAACGAATTGAAACGAAAAATAGGAGCACGCTGCACGGCTTCGGTAAGGCAAACGGAAGTAATACCTCCACAAAGTCTTGCAGCCTTCGCACCGCGGTTATATGATGCCACCAATGCACCTTCGCTGGTAGCCATGGGTACATAAAAATCGCCTTGGGCCAAGGTTCCATTAATTAATAGTGGCCCCATTAAACCCGTGGGCACTTGCGTCATTCCTATATAGTTTTCGATATTGCCCCGCAGCGATTCTGTATCTTCAAATTTTGATGCACCCGTTAAAAAAGGCATCTCCATATTCTTCTCTTTCTTAAGAAACTCCAACCGGTGTTGCCATGCTTCTTGGCTCCACGATATCTGCCCAGGAATACTTGGTGGCGGGCCCGAACTCGCGTGCAGTTTCACATCCTCAAGCACCTGCTCAAAGGGCTTGATACGGGTAAAAAGTTCAATAAGTTTACGTGCTTTCTCGCTGCTGGTCGACATATTTATTTTTGGGATTAGGTGGACAAAGATATGGAATTTTGGGATTTGTCATGTTGACCGTAGTCGAAACATACAATTTTTGATTTACGATTGGGGCTTTGAGGTCGAGATGTTGAGATTGCAAGATGTGTGACCCCCATCGGGGTCAAAGGTCTATAGCATGATGTCATTTTATAAACCTGCGACCCCGATGGGGT
>JAYVCI010000231.1:0-15629 GCA_043750035.1 Chitinophagaceae bacterium | reverse complement strand
GCCAAGATTGGTGAGGAGTATCGCAGTTTCAGCCATATTTATATTATAGTATTAAAATAGTTGTGCTGCCTGAAAAGTTTTAGCTATATCATCATCGTTTATCGCATCACTAATAAACCAACTTTCATAAGCAGAAGGCGGTAAGTATATTCCCCGTGAAAGCATGTGGTGAAAAAATTTATTGAACATATTAATATCACAAGCAGACGCAGATGCAAAATCAGTTACTACATGTTCACCAAAATGAATACTGAGCATACTTCCAATTTGATTGATGGTATGTGGAATTCCTTTTTCCGAAAGAATTTTATTAAATCCATTCTTAAGTTTTATTCCTTTTTCTTGTAGTTTTATATATATATCAGGATTATTTTTCAATATAGAAAGTGTAGTATATCCAGCAATTACTGAAATAGGATTCCCGCTCAAAGTGCCCGCCTGATAGACATTTCCCAAGGGAGCTATACAATTCATAATTTCTTTTTTTCCGCCAAAAGCACCTACAGGCATTCCACCGCCAATCACTTTACCAAAGGTAACTAAATCAGCCTGCACGTTTAGTCTTTCTTGCACACCTCCAGCCGCTAATCGGAAACCTGTCATCACTTCATCAAAAATTAAAACACTATTATGTGCATCACAAAGTTTTCTCAGTCCTTCCAAAAATCCTGCTTCGGGTATAATACACCCCATATTCCCTGCAACAGGTTCTACTATAATAGCTGCAATTTCATTAGGATATTCTTTAAATAATTTTTCTACTTCTTCTATATTATTATAAGTTGCGGTAAGTGTGTCATTGGCAGTACCAGCGGTAATTCCAGGAACTGTTTGTATATTTAAGGTAGCTACACCGCTACCAGCCTTCACCAAAAAACTATCAGCATGGCCATGATAACAACCTTCAAATTTGATAAACTTATTTTTACCCGTATAACCTCTTGCCAAACGCAAAGCACTCATGCAAGCTTCAGTTCCACTGCTTACCAATCGTATCAAATCAATATTAGGAACCATCGATTTAATAAGTTCGGCTATTTGAATTTCTGCTTCAGTAGGTGCACCAAAAGAAATCGCTTCTTCTGCTTTTTGTTTTATAGCTTCTACTACCTCATCGTGGCAATGACCTAGTATCATTGGTCCCCATGAGTTTATATAATCTATATAACTATTCCCATCTACATCATATAAATAAGCACCTTTTGCCGTTTTCATAAATATAGGTTCACCACCTACACTTTTAAATGCTCGAACTGGTGAATTTACACCACCCGGTATGCTTTGTTTTGCACGGTCAAAAAGTATTTTACTATTATTCAATTTTTCTAATGACATATATATATTATGATATAAGTTTTACTATGTCTTTTGCAAAGTAGGTAGCAATTAAATCTGCTCCTGCTCTTTTGATAGAAAGTGTAGTTTCCAAAATAGCCTGATCCTCATTGAGCCAACCTTTTTGTGCCGCGGCTTTTATCATCGCATATTCACCACTTACATGATAGGCACTAACTGGAACATGCACTTGGTTTTTTACTTCACGAATAATATCAAGATAACTTAAAGCAGGTTTCACCATCACAATATCGGCTCCTTCATTTATATCTAACATCACTTCTTTAATAGCTTCCAATCTATTTGCTGGATTCATTTGATATGTTTTCTTATCTCCAAATCCTGGTGCGGAATCTAAAGCATCTCTGAATGGGCCATAAAAACAAGAAGCATATTTTGCACTATAACTCATAATACCTGTGTTGGTAAAACCATTTTTTTCTAATGCTGCACGAATGGCTCCAATTCTTCCATCCATCATATCGCTTGGGGCAACAAAATCGGCTCCGGCTTGTGCATGACTCACGGCCATCTTAGCTAGTACATCAATGGTTGTGTCATTTATTATAATAGTATCTTTTACAATTCCATCATGTCCATATATAGAGAATGGGTCAAGTGCCACATCGGTCATTATACAAATTTCGGGTACTGCATGTTTAATAGCTTTTATACTTTTTTGCATTAGTCCATTTGAGTTTAATGCCTCTGTGCCTTCATTGTCTTTTAATTCATCCTTGCATTTGATAAAAAGCAAAACCGATTTTATACCCATACGCCAAAGTAATTCTACTTCTTTTATAGTCTTGTCCAAACTTCTTCTGTAATAGTTTGGCAGGGAAGGAATTTCTTCTTCAATACCTTCACCTTCTATAATAAAAAGGGGAGCAATAAAATCATCAGGTATCAGATGGGTCTCAGCTACCATGCCACGTATGGCAAGCGATTGACGTAATATTCGTGGACGATGTATCATATATTATGCTTTTATTTTTTGTAACCAGTCAGTAGGTGATTGTAATACTTGTAATAATTTTTCTTCTTCGCTATTTGGCAAAGTTTGATGGTTATATTCCCACCTAACTGTTGGTGGCAAACTCATTAGTATAGATTCTATTCTGCCATTAGTTTTCAGTCCGAAAAGTGTGCCTTTATCATGTATCAAATTAAATTCAACATATCTTCCTCTTCTTATTTCCTGCCAGTGTTTTTCATCGGTATTATATGATATGTTTTTTCTAGCTTTTACAATGGGTAGATAAGAATTTATAAATTCATTTCCAACACCCGTAGTAAAATTATATAAGAATTGTGAATCATGTTTTTCATCACCTCTCATATAGTCAAAAAACAAGCCCCCAATGCCACGAGCTTCGTTGCGGTGGTGGTTGAAGAAATATTCATCACAGGCCTTTTTATATTTTATATAATAATTGTTATCATATTCATCACATATAGTTTTCAAAGTCTGATGAAAATGTATTGCGTCCGCTTCAAATAAATAATAGGGTGTTAAATCTGAACCGCCTGCAAACCATTGATCCACTACTTTTCCATCAGTATCATATAATTCGAAGTAACGATAATTGGCATGAACTGTTGGGATGAAGGGGTTGTTGGGATGCAATACCAATGAGAGACCACAAGCAAAAAAGTTATTGTGTTCTACGTTTAGATATTGTTTCATACTATCTGGCAATTGACCATATACAAAAGAGGTATTTACGCCACCTTTTTCAAACACATTCCCATGCTCTATCACTCTGGTTATGCCGCCTCCACCACCTTCGCGTTCCCAATTGTCTTCTTTAAATTTGGCCAATCCATCTTCTGCTTCAAGTGCTGCACATATTTTATTCTGCAATGTTTGAATATATATTGAAAAAGGTTCTTTATAGCTTTGCATTAGTTTATGTTAACTATTATAGTTTTTAACAGCGTCAATAAATGCTTTTGCATTTTCAACAGGAACAGTTGGTAATATTCCATGACCCAAATTTACGATATAGTTTTGCACTCCAAAAGCATCTATCATTTTGGTAACTTCTTTGGTTATTTCAGCGGGTGTTAAAAATAGTTTAGTCGGGTCAAAATTACCTTGCAAAGTAATTTTATTTTGGGTAAGTTCTCTAGCCTCCTTGGCCGATATACACCAGTCTATACCAATAGCTGATGCTTTTGATTGAGCCAAATCTTTCAATGCGTAAGCACTGCCTTTGGGGAATAAAATAACTGGTGCAATTGGAGCTATTTCGTTGGCAATTTTCTCCAAATAAGGCTGAGAAAATTGTTGGAAATCTTGAGGTGAAAGTAAGCCACTCCAACTATCAAAAACCTGAATCACATCTGCACCCGCCTCTACTTGTTTTTTCAAATATGATATAGTAACATCGGTGATATTTTGCAACAAACGATGTGCGAGCTCAGGTTGTGTAAAACAAAACTGCTTTGCCTTGTCGAATGTTTTACTGCCCTTGCCTTCTATCATATAACAAAGTATTGTAAACGGAGCACCGGCAAAACCAATGAGAGGAACTATATTATTTAGTTCGCGTTTGGTAACACGGATGGCATCATATACATATTGTAATGATTCGGCAGCATCAATGATTATTAAATTATTTATATCATTAACAGTATTTATTGTTTTGGGAAGAAAAGGCCCTTTGTTTTCTTCCATCTGCACTTCCAATCCCATTGCTTGTGGAATAACCAATATGTCAGAAAAGATAATAGCAGCATCGGGTGCTAATCTGCGAATAGGCTGCAAAGTAATTTCACACACCAATTCAGGGTTTTGTACCCTGGTGAAAAAATCATATTTCTTACGTAGTTCTATATACTCAGGAAGATATCTTCCAGCTTGTCGCATCATCCATACAGGTGGTCGGCTCACCTTTTCATTTCTTAATGCTTTTAATAATAAATGGTCTTTTGTCATATAGCTTTTTGTTTTTTATAATAATCCATAAGTGATATAAACATACTTTCTTGTGAAGTGTTTGGTGATATATGAATATTTATGTGTTTTTTATTTTTTAAGTGCTCAGCAGTTGTGCTGCCGATGCAGAATGCGGGTATGTTTTGGGGCAAAGTATTGCCCAATAAAAAAGCATCAATCTGCGAAGGACTGAAAAACATAATTGCATCAAATACCCCAGATTTAATATTGAGCAGTTTTTTTTCATATACCAAGAACTCTTCACAATCAATAGCGTTTTGTTTAAAGAAATTTTGTACTGAATTATTTCTAATATTGCCACATGGATATATGATATGTTTTATCCCGTGTGCCAATATTGTAGCCGCTAACGACAGTGCAGATGGCTCAGTGGCAATAATATCATAACCTTCTTCAAGGGCTAGTTGGCTGGTACTTCCTTCTATACAAAAACATTGTATCTTTTTGTGAGAAGAAAGACTATTTGAATAAAACTTTTTAATAGATTTTATAGCATGTACACTGGTAATAAACAGCGGGTTTTTTGATGCTATTGATTTATTATATAACGCATCATTCCTATTATAGGTAATAGAAAGATAATCAGTATCTGTGATGTCAAAATCCTTTGCAGATGCTTGTTTCAGTATATCGCTCTTCAATTTGCGTGTGCAAACCACTTTAATATTTTCCATTATATCGAAGACTTATTTTTAATGGATTGTAATATTTCTTCTCCACCTTCTAACAATAATTTTTCTCCCCCAATGTTTCCCGCTTCTGAAAACTGAGATTCATCAAAATTCATTAATACACTTGCTTTTGCTTTCCCATCAAGGCTTATAATATTACCTTCGAATGTCATTATATTATTACCTATCACCGCCAATGCACCTATGGGCATGCTACACCCACCCATAAGTTTTCTTAAGAATTGCCGTTCAGCATTTACGCATATTCTTGTTATATCATGATTAAATGTTGAACATATTTCTCTTATATTATAATCATTTTCTCTACAAACTATTGCTAATGCTCCTTGAGCAGGTGCAGGGAGCATCCAATCTAATTCTTTTTTAAAAGGTACTTCAAGATTTATACGTTCAATACCCGCTGCGGCAAAGATGGCTCCGTCCCACTCATCTGAATCCAGTAGCTTATTTAATCTTGTATTAATATTGCCTCTGAGATTTACAACTTCATGATTTGGATATTTATTTAGCCATTGTGCTTTTCTTCTGAGGCTGCTTGTTGCAATAGTATATTGAGTATCATCCGTAATTTGTTGCAACGCATCTTTATATATTAAAACATCTTTATGAGTTCCACGTTCAGGTATCGCTGCTATACATATATTTTCCGCTAATAGGGTGGGGACATCTTTAAGCGAATGTACAGCTATATCAATAGCTCCGCTGAGCAAAGCACTATCTAATGTTTTGGTAAATATTCCCTGTATTCCTAATTCATATAATGGCGAAACCAAATCAATATCACCATCACTTTTTATAATAACAATTTCTGTTTCTAGGCCCGCACTATATAATAGTGATTGTATATAAGTAGTTTGCCATATTGCCAGTTTACTTTCTCTGGTTCCCAGCTTAATCATCCTTTGCATTTGTGGCAGGTTCCATGTTCTATGTCAAGCACACTACAATCAGTTATAAAATCAAATTTACTATGTGCATTGCCATAGTTTGTCAATGTTTCAGAAGGGTAATGGGCAGAGTTATTTTCTTGCAATACTTCACGCATCGAAACTATATAATTGGATAGAAGCGTTTTCTTTAACTTTGCTTTTTCGTTAATATCTGTATCAACTATATAAGTACATTTTTCGGTAAAATGACCCAGTAGGTTTTCAAAATCTATAATCTCCGACCTGTGGTCATACATCTTCGACCATTCATAAAAATCGTTGAGGTGTTTATCAATAATTCCTTCTGCCATAGGTATCTCGGCCTGCCTTATTTCCATAGACGCTGAAACTCTTTGGGCAATATCATCCATTGATAACAGTTGTATATTTTCATTCTCTCCCAATAGTGGGTTTACACCTTGAGGAATAGAAAGATCGATGATAAGTTTTTTATTTGGGCCAAAATAAATAGCTGTATCAATGAGGTATTTTTCTTTTATGCCAACTGTTGTAATAATCACATCAAATTGGTTACAGCTTTCAGATAGTTTATCAAATTCAATATACGAAACATTTAGTTTGCTGCTCAATTCAATACCTTTTTCTATAGTTCTATTACATAATGTGAGCGTGGCTTCTGGCAGATAATCGCAAATGTTTTTTGAAAGTGTTGAGCCAAACTTACCAACACCTACTACCAGTATATTTACTTTGGGCTTTGGCACAAGTTGCTCAATAATTTTAATGGCAGCGTATGCAAATGACGATGTGCCTGAATTTAGTTTGGTATTCGACCTTATTTCTTTAGATGCCTGAATGGAAAAATTAGCCAACCGTTCAACATAGGGGTGCAGTAGCTTTTGCTGTTTCGATTCTTTAAAAGCTTTCTTTACCTGTCCCAGTATCTCAAGGTCGCCAATAATCTGCGAATCAAGTCCCGAAGAAACCCTTAGCAAATGTTCTGTTGCGTGTGTGCCCTGAAGCAAAAAACAATACTCGTTAAAATCATCCGTTGAACAGGCAGTGATTTTGCAGAATATTTCTCTGACAATTGCAATGTTTCCCAATCCATATATTTCAGTACGATTGCATGTTTGCAGTATCGTGAGCGACTCAATACCGTGTGCAGTCGCTTCTTCAAAAAAACGATTTTGTTTTTCCATATCTAATGCAAACCAACTTCTTACGATTGAGTTTGTGACATGAAAATTAATACCGACACAGAAGAAGGCGTTATACATTGAAGGGATTTAGAGAGAATAAATTGGATGCAAAATTAATTAATCTATTACTTCAATACCTGATTTACTTTACAAAATGACACTAGCATGGCAATTAAATTAATAAGTAAAGGAACTATGTGTATTTCAGTCCAATTATATTGAAGGGGGAAGCAAAATCAGGTGAAAACTATCCAGCACTATTTGCTCAATGAAAAAGATTGTGAAAATATAGCACCACCCACGCTGATTGCAATCCGAAAGCTATCGGGACGGCGTGGGCAGATTTATAACAAAGCCCTCGCATCCCGATAATTATCGGGATTAGCGAAGCGTTCCGCCGCGGCGGATGTGAGTATAATACAGTCATCTCCGACTGATGTCGCAAGTCTGGAGACTTGCAGCAGTTGCTCACAAGACAGAGTCTTGCGAGGGCAGGGACGAAAGATTAAAATTATTTCCCAAATATTTTCTCCGTTTTATCATACAAAATATCCACCATTCCAGTTGTATAATTTTTTACGACAAATACGCCATAACCATCTTGATAAAATGCAGTTAATGCTTGAAATCCTTCAGGAAAATTGAAGTGGTATTTATGTGCTACATGGTTTTCGTTTCTTTTAACATGCAGGAGTTTGGCTTCATTGTCAAAATCTTCTTGAGAATATATTTTTCTATTATACGGGTTTCCGTCAATCTCAAAACTTCCCAAAGGCTGATAGGAAGTTAGAAAAGTATTTTCATCGGTTATTTTTTGGATTAAATTTAAATTTTTATTATAAATTAGTATCCCGCCATCTTTAGAAAATCTGTCAAGAAATTCTATATTCCCATTGGTAAAAGTCGTGATGGAGAAAAATTCTGTAAGCATTGGAAGTTTTATTTTTTTCACTGATAACCGTGATGTTAAAGATAGTTCCATATATGTCGGCTTTTTCATACTAACCCCACCACAAAGCCTCACACTCAACAAGTCACCCGAATATTTATTATGCAGAATTGCTAATGTTATATCTGAATCGTGTTCCTTGAAAAAATCTTTACGAAGTGTATCATTGATATATAGCATTTTTTTACCGTATGATGTTGAACTTGGAATTTTTCCCAATTCTAGAAATTCTTTTGGATTTCTTCTTTTATACTCACTCTCAAACATATAGTTTGGAAAGAAAAAAATATTATCGGTGTTATGTACCGGACTCCAACCAGTTCTTTCCATCTTGAATCGATCAAACTGATAGAAACACTCTTCTTTTATTACGGCAGGAATATATTTAAGTAACGGTTTGTACTTCCGTTTAAGTTCATCATAGATTTCAGCTTCTAACGGAAGGTCAAAAATCCCATTATATATATATCCATACATACGAATATTTTCAATGGGTTCTCGATACTTGGCATTAAAGACCCTCGCATTCATATTGGTATTGGTGCTAAAAGAATCTACCAATTTTAATTGGGAACTATAAATATAAAAATGCTCTATCAAATAAAGATTTACATCATCAACATCATCTGGGAATATTGTTTCTCTTGAAGCATGAGTTTTATCAATCGACTTACAAGAACTAGAATCATAATAAGAAAAATAAAATAAGAAATCATTAAGTTTTCTTAGTCGTGTAAAATCTCGAGAAGAGGAATCTAAATCGATTGAGTCTCTAACATGGGTATTAAAATTAATCGAATAAATCCGATACAGCATATTATTCCGAAGCTGCCCGCATCTACAATCTATATTATGCCCAACAGCATTAAGCAAGACTATTCTATTCTCAAATGGAATGATATACATTTTGTCACTGTATGCCTGTATGTTTTTTATTTTAAATTGGTTTTCATTTATATAAATAGTATCTGAGCCTGTTTTAATTTCTGCAACAGAGGCTTTGCATTCCTCTGCTAAAGAAAAAAAAGCAAATGTGAATATAATAAGGTTAAATGCATTTTTCATATTTGTGTATTATGATGCGTTAGCCGCATGCCCAAAGTATTATATAAAAACTCACCTTTATTAAAATAAAAAATATTTATGCATTCTTCACCAACTCCATCAACTTATCCACCTCATCCATATTATTATATATATGTGTGGAAACGCGTAGAGAGTTCAATCCATTCTCAGCCACGCTGCGGATACGGATATTGTTTTTGGCGGCGATATTATAGAAGTCGGTATATAATATACCTTTGATGCGGAAACCCACCACAGCTCCACGGCTTGCAGCTTCGGTGGGTGTAAGCATATCTATTTTATCGCCCATGGCCAACAGTTTATTTTGCATTTCGGTGGCCATACCACGGCAGCGTTTTTCTACACGGTCCATGCCAATAGCATTCATAAAATCGATAGCGGCATCCACGCCTCTATATAGTGCCACATTCTGCGTTCCATAGTAATAACGGTGTGCAGTGGTTACATAATTACTATAGGTTGGGGGAAGTTTGGTCATGTCCCAACCTGTATCGCTACCTCCACCCACAAACAATGTTTGTAAAGTATCGAGCATATCTTTTCTCACATATAAAAAACCAGTTCCCTTGGGGCCGAGTAACCATTTGTGTGTGCAGGTGGCGTAAAAGTCGCAGCCCATATCGTGCAGGTCCAATTTCAACATCCCAGGTCCGTGAGCTCCGTCAATAAATGAATATATACCTTTGTCTTTTGCCAGCTTGCAAATTTCTTTGGCGGGCAATATTTGTCCAATAGTACATGGTATATGCGGTACTGCTATTACCTTCGTTTTTTTGGTGATTACATCATTGATACGTTGCAAAGTTTCAGCAGCAGTTTTTGCAGGGGTAAATGCTTTTATTATTATACCATGTAGTTTGGCCCTGTTGAGCCAAGGCGTGGCATTGCCTACATGCTCGTGGGTGGTGAGTATTACTTCATCGCCTTTTTTAAGCGGCACACCCCAAGCTACTATATTTATACCATCGGTAACATTGTGGGTGAGTGCAATTTCATCGCCCGTAGCCCCTACAAAGGCTGCAATTTTATCGGCGGTTTTTTCCCAACCTCCATAGTTTCCATTCACATCATTGTCTCGCATGGCTTCGTGTACCGCATTAATAACGGGGTAAGGCGAAGGCCCCATAGTGCCATTGTTCAGATAAATTTTTTCTTTGCTCAGTGGAAATTGGTTCCGAATAAGTTTCCAAAACTTCTCCTCCTCATTTTCTAACAACGTGGTTGAAGGCATGGGGATTGCGGCATCCAGGTTGTTTGCAAAAGCTAAGGCCATGGTGCCCAGTGCAGTTTTGCGGATAAAATCTCTACGGTTTTGCATGATAAATTGTAATTGGTTAGTGTGGGCGAAGTAAGTGAATAAATTGCAAATAACTTCCATCGTTTTAGTTGGCTTACTTCAATTAATATTGTTGCAGAAATACAGCACGGACTTTTTCCTTAAAAATGAATGGGAGTTTAGTTGGTATTTTCAATATAATAAATAAACTTTAGAAGCAGAAAATGAAACTGAGCCACAGTGATATTGTAACACTAATCCTATCACTGGGTGTGATGCTTATTTTGTCGAGGCTGGTTGGGGAGTTTGTCCGTAAGTTTAAATTTCCATTAGTAGTTGGAGAAATCATTACCGGTATTCTTTTGGGCAAAACAGTATTGGGTCATTTCAAGCCTGTATGGGAAGATCACTTGTTCCCCAGTGTAGGAAACGTACCACTTGCATTGAATGGAATTACCTCGCTCTCGGTTATCATGCTTTTGTTTGTAGCAGGCATGGAAGTGGAATTACATATACTGCGAAAGAATGGCAAGAAAGCACTACTTGCCAGTATGGGCGGTTTCCTTATCCCTATGGCAGTGGGTATAATGTTGGGTTATTTTTTTACTGATTATTTTCATATAGAACAAACTTCCAGAAAAGTTTTTGCTTTGTTTTTGGGAACCGCATTAAGTATTACAGCCCTGCCTGTAATAGCCCGCACACTGCTCGACCTGGGATTATATAAAACCCACATAGGCAGTATTGTAATTGCCGCCGCTATGATAGACGATTTGATAGGCTGGCTCATTTTTAGTATCGTACTTAGTTTGATTCAAACACATAAGGAAGCCACTTTTGCACTTTGGCAAACCATTGCACTTACTTTTACTTATGCTATAGTAATTATGACCGGGGCAAAATGGTTAATAGATAAATCGCTCCCTTGGTTTCAGAAAAAATTTGCTTGGCCAGGTGGTGTGTTAAGTGTGGCATTTGGATTGTGTTTTTTAGGTGCGGCGTTTACAGAATATATAGGAATACATGCGGTGTTCGGGGCATTTATTTTCGGGATTGCATTTGGCGATAGCAAGCACCTTACCTATGATGCACGGAATATTATCAATCAATTTGTCACCAATATATTTGCTCCTTTGTTTTTTGTTTCTATAGGCTTGCGTCTCGATTTTATCGCACATTTCGATTGGCATATTACAGCACTTATATTAATTGCAGCTATATCAACCAAACTCATTGGGGCCACACTTGGTTCTTATATAGGTGGGCTAAATTTGAAACAATCGCTGGCGGTGGGATTTGGGATGAATGCCCGCGGAGCGATGGAAATTATTTTGGCCAATTTAGCTTTTGAAGCCAAGCTTATCAATGAAACTATATTTGTGGCACTTGTTATCATGGCCATTGTTACCAGCCTTTTGGCAGGACCTATGATGCAAATATTTTGTAAAGGTATTGTAAAAGATGCAGAACCCAAGTTACCTGATTTGAGAGATAGCTTTTAAAAAAAAAACATGCCTGTGGTTGGTCACAAGACACTCCCGATAGCTATCGGGACACAGGCATGTGTAACTAATCGTAATTCGTAATTGAATCCCGATAGCTATCGGGACGTAATTGAAAAAATAACTATATATAATACTTTGTTACTAAAAAAAATAACATATAGTCTTTTTGTAATGCTGGGCGTAGTGATATTGGTATTTTCATTATTCAATGCCACTGCGGGTGGGGCAGCCATGGATGCCCTGGGGCAACGAAGCGACAAAGCCAGTCAACAGGCACTGGAAATAGAATTTGGACTCACCCAACCTTTTTCAGAAAGACTACTAACTTATATCAATGACCTTAGTCCCCTGTCACTCCACACAGATGATAAAAACAATTCGGAAAAATACAATTGGGCAAAAATATTTAGTATAGGTGGAAACGCTTTTGTAATTAAATGGCCTTATCTACGACGTTCATTTGTTAGCAAAAAGCCAGTTGGAGAAATATTAGCACCTGCCATTAAATGCACAGCTATATTGGCATCGGCTGCGATGTTGTTGGCCATATTGGGCGGTATATATTTGGGTATTATATGTGCACTTAAACAAAATACTTGGGTTGATAAATTATTACTCACCATCACAAATTTCGGGGTCTCCATTCCCTCTTTTTTTGCAGCCGTACTTATTGCTTGGTTGTTTGGGTATTTGTGGTCCAGCTATACAGGATTGAGCATGACGGGTAGTTTATATGATTACGATTTTGAAACAGGGCGACATATAGTATGGGCCAACTTAATATTACCTGCTATTACTTTGGGCATTCGTCCGCTATCCGTTATTACGCAACTTACCCGCAACAGTATGCTCGATGCTATGGGTATGGACTATGTACGCACCGCCCGTGCCAAGGGACTCAGCGAGTATCGTGTGCTTGTATATCATGCTTTGCGTAATGCACTTAATCCTGTTTTAACTGCGGTATCAGGATGGTTTGCCAGCCTAATGGCAGGGGCGTTTTTTGTAGAATATGTATTCAATTATCGTGGACTGGGAATGGTAACTGTAGATGCATTAGAGAAAAATGATTTGCCAGTAGTAATGGGTGCTGTGGTAACTGTGGCGTTTATGTTTGTGCTTATTAATTTGCTTGTCGATTTATTATATGCCAGGTTGGACCCAAGGTTGAGGTAGGCAGTTCGCATAGGGCTTACGTACTTGTTGTCAGTTCCAGTATCGTCGTTCTATAATGATACGAGATGCCTGTGGCTGTGTACCTTGATAAAAAAAATGAAAGTTGTTTTAATACCATTACTTAGTATTACTATCATCATCCAGTTGTTGCCCATCCCATAGTTATCGGATTCCAATGGCCGTGATTAAGGAAAAGGGATTTATCCTCAAATCATTCTATCACAAAATAATTTAAAAGCACCGCCTTTCCCGCAATACTTTTGCATCCCTTTTAGCGATTGGTATTAAAATGAACAATAAAGAAGAAATAGAAGATGGCCTGATAGAGGTTTTCGGTGCACGCATGCACAACCTCAAGAATATTGATATCGCTATGCCCCGCAACAAACTGATTGTGATTACGGGACTTAGCGGAAGCGGAAAAAGCTCACTCGCTTTCGATACTATATTTGCCGAAGGTCAACGCCGCTACCTAGAAACTTTTAATGCCTATGCCCGCCAATTTGTAGGAAATCTGGAACGCCCCGATGTGGACAAGATAGATGGACTGAGCCCCGTAATCGCCATCGAACAAAAAACCGTGAGCAAAAATCCACGCTCTACAGTAGGGACTATTACCGAGGTTTACGATTTCCTGCGACTATTATATGCCCGTGCTGCTGATGCCTATAGTTATATAAGTGGCGAACGCATGGTGAAGATGAACGAAGATCAAATCGTTCAAAAAATATTTGTCAATTTTCATAAGAAAAAGATCATGCTTTTAGCACCTGTTGTTAAAGGCCGCAAAGGGCATTATAGGGAATTGTTCGAACAAATTCGCAAACAAGGATATAGCAAAGTTCGCATTGATGGAAAGCTGCAAGATATCGTTCCAAAAATGCAAACTGACCGCTATAAAATACATGATATAGAAATACTGATAGACCGTGTAGAGCCTGGTGTGGAGAAAGAAACCCGCATCAAGGACAGTATAAAAATGGCGATGAAAACAGGCAAAGGTATTATAATGGTTGCTGAGGCCGATGGAGAAAATGTGCAGCATTATAGTCGTTTCTTAATGGACCCTGTTAGCGGTATAAGTTATGATGAACCACAACCCAATACTTTCTCATTTAACTCGCCCTATGGTGCTTGCCCCACCTGCGATGGCTTAGGTTCACAACGCGAAGTAAATGAAAAATTCCTTATTCCCGATCATACAAAATCAATAGTGGGAGGAGCATTGGCCCCCTTGGGTGAATACAGAAGCAATTGGACATTTGCGGTAATGAAAGCCTTAGGAAAACGACATAAGTTTGGGTTGAATGATAGTATAGATTCGCTCAAGAAAAACCAAATGGAAACCTTGCTCAACGGCGATCAAGAGCAACTCGATGTTGAATATGAATTTGCATCGGGCTATAAACAAATATATCATACAACCTGGGAAGGACTTGCAAATTATGTGAAACGCCAATACCTCGAAAAACCTGGTGATAGCATAGCAGTATGGGCAGAAGAATTTATGGAAGTATCGCCGTGCCCAAGTTGCCATGGAACAAGATTGAAACAAGAAAGTCTTTGTTATAAAATTGCAGATACACATATAGCCCAACTTGCTGAAATGGATTTGTTGAGCTTGGGCAAGTGGATGGAAAATGTAGAGAAAAAATTAGACGAACGCCAAAAAATTATTGCAACTGAAGTATTAAAAGAAATCCGTTCACGATTAGGATTTTTATTAAACGTGGGATTAGAATACTTAACACTAAATAGTCCTGCACGCACACTTAGTGGTGGGGAAGCACAACGTATACGCTTGGCGACGCAGATTGGAAGTCAACTTACAGGAGTATTATATATATTGGATGAGCCCAGCATCGGTTTGCACCAACGCGATAATCATAAACTCATAGAAAGTTTAAAAAACCTTCGTGATATAGGAAACACTGTAATGGTGGTAGAGCATGATAAAGATATGATGATGGATGCCGATTATATAGTTGATATCGGACCCGGTGCGGGCAGCCATGGCGGACATATAGTGGCACAAGGAAATCTGCAAGAATTTATGAAGCAGAATTCTGTTACTTCACAATATATAAGTGGCAAAAGAAATATAGATGTTCCAAAAAAACGGAGAGAAGGCAATGGGAAATATATAGAACTAAAAGGATGCACAGGAAATAATTTGAAAGGAGTAGATGCGAAATTTCCATTGGGCAAATTCATTTGTGTAACTGGTGTTTCGGGCAGTGGCAAATCATCATTGATTAATGAAACATTATATCCTTTATTACACAAACATTTTTATCAATCTCGACTAAAACCATTACCTCATAAAAGTATTACAGGATTAAAAAATATAGATAAAGTAATAGAGATTGATCAAAGCCCAATTGGTCGCACACCACGAAGTAATCCTGCAACCTATGTAGAAGTATATACTGATATACGAAATCTATTTACAAACTTACCTGAAGCTAAGATAAGAGGATATAAACCCGGGCGTTTTTCGTTCAATGTTAAAGGTGGTCGCTGCGAAACTTGTGAAGGTGGAGGAATGCGAGCCAT
>JAYVCI010000230.1:0-9457 GCA_043750035.1 Chitinophagaceae bacterium | reverse complement strand
ACCCCCGAATCCCGAATCCCGCCCCCCCCACTATTTATATACATTAATTAAACATCCCTAGTTGGTTTCCTATTTAAGCATACCTTTGTCTCAAACTTTAAATTAGAGAATAGAACCATGCTACACGCACTGTTTGAGTATGCCAATGAAGGTATCATAGTATCCGATAAAAATGGGAAGATTGTGATAGCAAACCCCACTGCCGAAAAGCAGTTTGGCTACGAAGTGGAAATGCTCATAGGCAAAGGCATAGAAGATTTGGTGCCCCAGAGTGTTTCGAACGACCAAGTAAAACGCGAGCAAGAAAAATTTGCAGGGCCGCATCCCCATGCCATGGGCAAGGGCATTGATTTGTACGGGCATAGAATAGACAACTCCATATTTCCGGTTGAGATGAGCGTGAGCTTTTTTAAAACTACAGAAGGTGAGTATTTGATGTATTTTATTGTTGATATTACTGGGCGAAAAAAGCAGGAAATAGAAATTAAAAATGCACAAGAGGAAATTATACAGTTGAATATTGATTTAGAGAAACGCGTAATTGAACGTACCAAGGAACTTGATGAGGCCAATACCGAACTGGCCAGGACCAAGGCCGAAGTAATACAATCGTTTAATACAGAAAAGGAACTGAATGAGCTGAAATCACGATTTGTATCTACCGCCTCCCACGAGTTTCGCACACCACTGGCCACCATCCTGTCATCAGTATCGCTAATAGGGAAGTATAACGAACCCAATGATGAAGAAAAAAGGAAAAAACATATTAACCGCATTAAGCTATCCGTTACCCATCTAACCGAAGTACTGAACAACTTCCTGTCATTGGGCAAGCTAGAAGAAGGCATTGTTCGCAATAACCCTGAGCCCTTGATTTTGGATCGGTTTATCAAATCGCTGATTGATGATAACCGCACTTTGCTTAAAGATGGGCAAGTGGTAAAGTACAAACATATAAAAGGCGATACCGCCATACACCTCGATAAATATTTATTTCACAGTATCCTGCTCAACCTAATTTCCAATGCCATTAAATACTCTCCCGAAAACAAGCCCATCATAATTACAACCGAAATACAGAAAGGTAAGCTTTCTTTATTTGTGATAGACGAGGGCATGGGCATACCACCATCGGACCAGGAAAACCTTTTCGACCGTTTCTTCAGGGCTAAAAATGTGGAAAATATTCAGGGGACCGGGCTTGGGCTCAATATTGTAAAAAAATATGCCGAGCTTATGAATGCAGAAATTATGCTGGAGTCAACAGAAGGAGTGGGAACTACTTTTCAAATAGAATTTTCATTAGCATGATGAAAATCATAAATTAATACTGATTTTTGTCAAATAATCAAACCATTAATAAACGCTACATTTGAACTTTAATTTAATACCATGAACAAAATAATATTATTGATTGAGGACAATGCTGATATGCGAGATAATATATCAGAAATATTAGAACTTGCCAAATACAAAGTCCATTCAGCCGCCAATGGCAAAGAAGGTGTGCGGTTGGCCCAAAGCTTAAAGCCCGATTTGATTATTTGTGATATTATGATGCCCGAACTGGATGGGTACGGCGTATTGCACATGCTGGGCAAAGATCCTGCTACCGCAAGTATTCCTTTTATATTCCTAACAGCCAAGTCGGAGAAAACTGATTACCGCAAAGGGATGGGACTGGGTGCCGATGATTATATTACCAAACCATTTGATGACACCGAACTGCTGGATGCCGTAGAAATAAGGCTGAAAAAATATGATATACTGAAAACAGAATACTCAAAAACAGCAGAAGGCTTTACCGAGTTTTTAGATACCGTACGTGGACTGGATGAACTGAAAAAGCTATCGGAAGAAAGCAAGCCAAAGCACTACTCCAAAAAAGAAATTATATATATGGAGGGAAGTACCCCCAACAGAATATACTTTGTTACCAAAGGGAAAGTAAAAACATACAAAGCAAACGATGATGGTAAAGAATATATAGTTTCATTATATACACAGGGAGATTTTTTTGGATACAATCCCTTGCTCGAAAATATGCCCTATACCGATTCGGCAATGCCCATGGAAGATTCGGAGTTGGTAGTAGTATATAAAGAAGATTTTTTTGCCCTGCTTTTAAACAACAGAGATGTGGCACTGAAATTTATTAAAATGCTATCGAACGATGTTACCGAAAAAGAAGAACGGCTGATTAGGCTTGCCTATAACTCGGTGCGTAAAAGAGTGGCAGATGCCTTGGTGACACTGCATGACAGGTATGCCAAAGATAAAAAAGAAATTTTCAGTATGGAAATTCTGCGTGAAGACCTTGCCAATATGGTAGGCACCTCAACCGAAAGTGTAATTAGAACACTGTCTGATTTTAAAGAAGAAAAGTTGATTGAAATTAAAGGCAGCACCATCACATTCCTAAACTTCGACAAGATTAAAAGAATACGTAATTAGTTATATAGCAAGAAGAACAGTGGCAAATTAATAAATGCTCAGTTAAATTATATAAACAGAATAGTACACAGTTTTCCAGATAAAATTATTAGTGAAAGAAGCTAAAGTAGATATATTAGAAGCAGAAAAACATTCAGCATTGCATGATCTAGAACAAAAATTAGATTTGCTTCTTCTCAATACTGAAGAAAGTTTTGTGCTGGTTGATACCAGTTTCAACATTGTTACTTTTAACAATGAATATGAAAAACAGTTCAAAAATCTTTTTAACAAAAAAATAAATAAGGGTGATTCAATTCTTAATTATAGCGAGGTTCGTTCAGTAGATGACTCAATAGAAATATATCAAAAAGTATTTAAAGGGCAGACTATAGAATCTGAAGTACAAGTAAAATTTCCCGACCAAACTGTCCATACATTTTTAGTAAAGTATAAACCTGCTTATGATGATTTGGGGAATATTTTTGGAGCCTTTGTTTCAACTTTTGATACTACAGATAGAAATGGTGTATTAGATAAAATAAAGCAAACCAAAGAAAATCTGAAAGCCATATTTGATAATACCTCCGAAGGATTTATCCTGCTCGACATCCATTGTATTATACAGGCATTTAGTAATAAAGCAAATATATATACTTTCTTTATTTCTGACAGTGCAATGGAGGTTGGCAAAGATATATTTAATTTTGTAGAACAAATAAGGGTTGAACAATTTAAAGAAATTATAACAAAAGTATTACAGGGAGAAACGGTTCAGTACGATCGTGCATATAAAAGCGAAATGAGAAGTACCGTTTGGATAGATTTTTCTATTACCCCCGTATTACAAAATGATCAGATAACAGGTATTTGTATTGCCATGCGTGATATTACGCAACGTGTACAGCACGAAATAGCACTTACTGAACTATATGATAAGCTGAACAGAAGGGCTGAAGAACTTCTGCAATCAAATACAGAACTGGAGCAGTTTGCCTATATAGCTTCGCACGATTTGCAGGAGCCATTGCGAATGGTAACAAGTTTTCTTGAACGCCTCGAAAGTAAATACAAAGACCAACTGGATGATAAAGCCAAACAATATATACATTTTGCAGTGGATGGTGCTACCCGAATGCGTAAAATAATTTCAGACTTGCTTGAATATTCAATAATAGGAAAAAGGGGATATACATTTGAAGAGATAGACCTCAATACATTAATGAGCGAGGTGGTGCATTTGAATATATCAACCATAAAAGAAAAAGATGCCCTGGTTAACTGGGATATACTCCCTAAAATATATGGAAATAAAACGCCCCTGCTGCATGTTTTCCATAACTTGGTGGCAAATTCGCTAAAGTTTCAACAGCCCGATGCAAAACCTATTATAAAGATTAAAGTTGAAGAACATATAGATTACTGGCAATTTTCAATTTCTGACAATGGAATTGGAATAGAAGAACAGTTTTTGGATAAAATTTTTGTGCTGTTTCAACGGTTGCATCAAAAAGATAAATATGCGGGCACAGGTATCGGGTTGGCAACTTGTAAAAAAATTATTGAAAACCACCAGGGCAAAATATGGGTAGAATC
Organism: Chitinophagaceae bacterium; assembly: GCA_043750035.1. Taxonomy (GTDB): domain Bacteria; phylum Bacteroidota; class Bacteroidia; order UKL13-3; family UKL13-3; genus CANJUD01. Next base: position 5,428 of record JAYVCI010000230.1, on the reverse strand, counting down.
ACCAGTTGGTGAAGGAACGGTATTTTATTTCACCATTAAAAAGATATATAACAAATTTTCTATAATAAATTAAACAGATGAAATCAATACATATTTTATTAATAGAAGACAACGAAGGTGATGTTGTGCTTACCACAGAAGCTTTGAGTGATGGTAGAATTACAAACACAATTTCTGTAGCTAAGGATGGCTGGGAGGCAATACAATATTTAGAAAAGCAAGGAATATATATTGATGCTGTGAAACCTGATATCATATTACTGGATATAAACCTGCCAAAGATGAACGGGCATGAAGTGCTTAAAAGAATCAAATCGAACAATGCCATCAATAATATACCCGTGGTTATAATTACTTCTTCATCCTCAGAAAAAGATATATCAGAATCGTATCGAAACTACGCACATAGTTTTATAACAAAACCTATTGACATAGGAGCGTTTTTAAAAGTTGTAGCATCAATTAAAAATATGGGGATTAACATAGTTCAGCTATCGGGTAAGAATAATATTTAGCACAATGTTTAGCAATAGGAAATTAAATTTTTTGATTATAGAAGACAATGTTGGAGATTTATTGTTGATAGAGGATTATATTAAAGAAAATATCCCCAATACAGCTATATATCATGCCAATACGTTTGCCAAAGCAGCAGCGTATTTAATTGAAAACCTGAATTTAGATATAATCCTGCTCGATCTTACCCTGCCCGATGCCAGCAGTGAAAAATTGGTGACAGATATATTGAAATTGGCAGGACAAACTTCCGTTATTATAATAACCGGATACACCGGGCAGGACTTTGGTGTTTCAACCCTATCAATGGGTGTATCCGATTACCTGTTAAAGGACGAGCTCAGTGCTTCGCATCTATATAAGAGTATAGCCTACAGCATTGAACGCAAACGGATAGAAAAGATATTAAAAGAAAGTAATGAACGCTATGAAATATTGGCACAAGCCACCAGCGACACTATATGGGACTGGGATATTGAGCATGACAGAATGCAATATAATGATGGTATTTTTAGAATGTTTGGCTACTGCGATACCACACTAGAAGACACAAGCAAGTGGTGGGAAAATAAAATACACCCCGATGATATTATAAAAGTTTATAAAAAACTGAATGCTACTTTTGAGGAACAAAAACCCCATCTTCAACTGGAATATCGGTTTTTATGTGCCAATAATACCTATAAATATATTTACGACAGGGCTTTTATAGTTTTTAATACCGCAGGCAAACCAATTAGAGTAATTGGGGCCATGCAGGATATTACTGAGCATAGAGAAGCTGATATAAAAATGAAACAGTCAGAAGCGAATCTCAAAGCTATTTTTGAGAATACTTCAGAAGGATTTATATTGTTGGACAATGATTGTAAAGTAATATCATTTAACCACAAAGCCAAAGAATTCAACTTGTTAAATCTAAATGTTGATGTTCGATTACAGGTAGGCAGAGATATTTTTGACTATGTGGAACCATCACGAAAAGAAATATATAGAAACTATATTACCAAAGTACTTAATGGAGAAATAATTATATATGATATAGCATATATCCAAAAAGATAATTCCACTATTTGGATAAATTATTTGATACAACCAGTAAGAGAAGATGGTAATGTTAAAGGATTCTGTATAACGGGCAGAGATGTAACTCCAAAAAAAGTAGCGGAACAATTAAGAGAGTTCGACCGCAATAACCTAAAAGCTTTAATTAATAGTACCGATGATCTGATGTGGAGTGTGAACAAAGATTTTAAATTAATTATAGCCAATAAATCATTTGATAAAACTGTAGAATCAACGATTGGCAAAGCTATTGAAACTGATACCAATATCCTTAACACAGGATATGCGGATAGTAAATTACAACAATTTAAAAAATTTTACGAACGGGCATTTTTAGGAGAAACATTTGCTGAAATAGTATATGATGAACGCCCTATTGAAATATGGTATGAAGTTTCGTTTCATCCAATATACAACGGAGAGGAAGTAATAGGAGCAGCTTGTTATTCACGCAATATTACGGAAAGAATAAAATCGGAAAAGGTAACTTTGGAATTGGTATATAATTTACAGAACAAGAACAAAGACCTGCAACAATTTTCTTATATAGTTTCGCACAACCTGCGTTCGCAGATTGCCAAGATATTGGGATTGGCCTATCTACACAAAATAGAGCCAGACCATATAATAAACGACCAGACCTTGCTAGAGTGTGTGCAGCAAGAAGTAACCAACCTGGACAATGTGGTAAAGGATATGAACACCATTATATCATACCGCGATGTGGACCACAAGCAGAAAGATAACGTATCATTTGAAACCGAGCTGAAATTAATAGAACAAGTACTCGAAAATCAAATTGCAGAAAGCAATGCAATTATTACCAGTAATTTTGTGGTAAAGGAAATAATTTCAGTAAAAAGTTATATATATAGTATTATATTTAATTTGATGAGCAATGCCATTAAATACCGGCAAAAAGAAGTGCCATTGATGATACATTTAGAAACTTTTAAAACCCAAGAATTTATTTATCTAACAGTATCCGATAATGGAATGGGCATTGACCTGAATAAATACGGAGACAAACTATTCGGGTTGTACAAAAGATTCCATAGCAGCACCATTGAAGGAAGAGGTATAGGCCTGAACTTGGTGAAAACACAGACAGAGTCATTGGGCGGCGAAATAGTAGTAGAGAGTAGTATAAACAGGGGAACAACATTTAAAGTATGTTTACCCATTAATGAAAATCAATATGCAATCGATAAATAGTGTTTTTTTAATAGACGATGAACCGATGTTCAACCTCATCAATCAGAAAATTTTACAAATAACAAAGTTTACAGATAATGTATATTGTTATGTTGATGCATCAACCGCATTAAATGAACTAAAACAAATAGTATATTCTACACCGATTAATTTCCCGGGTATTATATTTCTCGATATCAATATGCCCGGCATGGATGGCTGGGAATTTTTAGATGAGTTTGACAAATTCGATATTGATATTAAAAAGAATTGCAAAGTATATATGCTCACGTCATCCATCGACCCATTAGATATTGGCAAATCGAATAATTATGAAGTGATACACGATTTTATTTCAAAACCTTTGTCTATCGAGAAACTATCTGCTTTGGGGCAGCATAGGTTGAATTTTTAGTATCGAGTATCGAGTATCGAGTATCAAGTATCGAGTATAAGGTATCAGTTACAAAGAATTAACTAAGCATTATATTGCCGTCTGGCTTCAGCCGATGGAACAAGTATCAAGTTGAGGTGATATGACAACTTTGTTTGGTAGCGAGAACAGAAGTTGTAAGGATTAATCCAATTCAAAACTGCCAATTAATTCTTTGAGTTCATTGGGTTTTAAGTCTTCTTTTTCTCCCTTGTCGTATATAGTTAGCAAATAAACGGTTTAGTATCTATATACAAATAGGTGATTACCCTGGCTCCTCCACTTTTGCCTTTGCTTTTACTGTTTACTGCCAAACGAATTTTATAGCAATGATTGCCTAGGTTGGTTCCTGTTTCAGGGTCAATCAAAATATTCTCAATAAGCCCTGCAAATTCTTTTTTTAGTGAGGTAATTTTTTTTTGCCAATCGTTTGAGCTCTTTTTCAAAGCGATGTGTGGGTATAATCCTATAACTCATTAAGTAACTGTTGAGCAGTTTTTAATTTAATTTTGCCCTGTTTGTGCAGCCTAACCTCATTTGCAGCTTCTTTTAGGTCATCCCAAAGTTGCACGGTGCTATCTGAAAGTGGCTTGGCTTTTTTTACAAAAGATAGGCTTTTAAGCACTTTCATAGCGAAACTGGCTTCATTATCTGGTATGTCGAGTAGTACTTTCATTTATTTGATTTAGTAAGTATTATTACCCAACAAAAATGCAAAATAGTTTTTATTTAAGCAATATTTGTTTTTTGGTACAATAGCCGACTTCAATTGCCAAGTATGGAACTGCTCCCAGAGTTTCTCAAAACTATATACAGACTTTTATACAAACTATTATTTTTTAGAAGAATTATACAGATTGAAAGGAGATGAAATTAAGGAGAAGTTTATGGAGTAATGTACGCTTCACTTTATACCATTGGATAAAAATACAATGAGGTTTTATGATAGGTTTGGAGAAGAGAATAAGCAAAATATATAGAAATATACATATTTCAATTATAAGAATAACTTTAAAAATTAAAAATCGAGTAATTTATTTAAATTCCTATATATTTGCTCATCTTATTCTATGGATTAGAAAAGTTTTCGCATTAAGGCTGCCCATTATGGTGGCCTTTGTGCGTTTTAAGCAAATTAATAAAATCGACTGGATCTTATCTCAGTACTTTGTACTTTAAGGTAAAATCATAAGGCACCATTTTGCCAATACATTCAACCGTTATAGCTTCTTTCACGTTTTCAAATGTAACGGTAATTGGTTTGCTATTATGGGTAAGGAAGAAAACACCCATTGTTGGTTTGGGCATACCGTTTCCTGTTAAGGGTAATATATAACTACCTGTTCCAGTTGAACCCGATTCAGGGTCTTCGGTAACCCAGTTGAAAGACAATGATAAAACCTTGGCATCCGCTTCCTCACCAAATATCCTGTCCAGTTGTACAGCCCCGCACAACGACAAAGGGTGTGCATTGGGATTTGGCAGTCCGCTGTTTTTCTTTCGGCCAATTTGAATGGTTAGCATAAATTTAGATTGGGTGGCAAAGTTAGCTATAAATTATAAACAGTATCATATTACTATTGTGTCATGTTTTTATTGCCCACCTATTTCAATTTTCAATGAGATTAGTTTTTCAATAGTCAGTGGTTTGGATATGAAATCCTTTACTATACCATAACTTTTCGCCCTCTCAATATCCATGTGGTCAACAGATGTGGTGAGGATATATACCCTGCAGTCAGATATTATAATTTTGGGGAACTTGTTTAGCTGGTTCAAAAAGTCCCAACCATCCATTACCGGCATATTTATATCTAGGAAAATCACTTGCGGGAAATGGTTGGGCTGCTTTTTTAACAGGTATGTCAGTTCGTTTATGGCAGTATTGGCATCTATAAAGTCATACACGTTCTCTGCAAACTTAGTGATCAGTATTATCTTCTGGTTTATCAGGTTGAACATGGGTTCATCGTCAATCAGAAAAACACAGTTGATGTTTTGCATATCAATTGATGGTTTTGGGAATGTGTACCTTAAAAGTGGTCCCCATGTTTACCATACTTTCTATTTCAATCCCACCTCCCAAAGATTCAGCCTGGGTCTTTACCAGGTTCAGTCCAAGCCCCTTACCTTCTATACTGTCGCCATGGAACCTTTTGTACAGCCCGAATATTTTGTCCCTGTTTTTGTTCAGGTCAATACCGCTCCCATTGTCCTGTA
>JAYVCI010000229.1:0-11487 GCA_043750035.1 Chitinophagaceae bacterium | reverse complement strand
GCGGAAAAGGATTGATTGAGTTGGATATGATAGATTGAGTATACTGCGGTTGCAAACCGCAAGCCCTGTGCGAGACGATTATAAATCGTCTCGGGTTGGGCTATAAAAGGCGAACCTTATGATGCAAGGAGTTTACAAAACGTGTTAAAACAAAACCTGCAAAAAACCAATATCAAAAAGCCTGTTACACTGCATTGGTTAAGGCACAGCTATGCCACCCATTTGCTTGAGGCAGGAACAGACCTGCGTTACATTCAAGAATTACTAGGCCACTCAAGTAGCAAAACTACAGAGATATACACCCACGTTAGCACCAAAAATATCCAAAATATAGTTTCACCGTTTGACACTTTATAGAGTATATTTGCCATCCTAATAACACGCCACAGCATGGCGTATATCTACCCCAAAATGGATGGCTTTGCGAATGTTTATGGCGGGTATATACTAGTTAGGCGTCATTCTTGGGCGACAGTGCAACATTCGGGCGACTGACCAAAAATTAACTTTTAATGCTACCTTTACCGCAGACAAATTTGACAGAATTGAATGAAAAATAAATACGTAAACTTCATTTCGGACGACCATTTATTGGCTTGTATAGGTAACCTGCACAAAGCATATTTGAAGGCAAAAAACAACATCACAAAAAAGAATTTCTACTCAAATAAAGTTGATACAATCAAATTAACTTTTGACGCAAAATTCAACGACATAGATGAGGAAAGCCTTATCCAAGCTGAAATTTTAAGGCAAATTGACAAATCAATCAATAATTCAATCGGGACATTTCACGAACAAATTTTAGGAGGAATAAAAGGTTTTGAAGTTGGTAATTTAAGTGGTTTTGACATCAAAGCTAAAGACGACACTTTGTTTGCCGACATCAAAAATAAGCACAACACGATGAACAGCAGTTCGGCAGAGAGCTTATTTCAAAAACTAAAAGGGTATGCCGACAATTACAAAAAAGCAAAATGTTATTGGGTTCAAATTTTAGCAAAGGGTAGTTTTTGCGAATTGTGGACAGCCGACATAAACGGAAAGGAATACAGCCACAGCAGAGTTTACAAAATTTCGGGCGACCAGTTTTACGCTTTACTTTCTGGACAAGACGATGCTTTGTTTCAACTTTACAAAGCTTTACCAACAGCAATCAGGGACTATATGAAATCAATAGACCACAGCGAAGAAGTAGCCGAAAACTCAGCACTTGACGAAATAAAATCGGAAATCAAAAAAACAAAACGTAGCGTTTTAGACCAAATAACATTTGAAAATTACAGCTACTATTTGGGCTTTGACAAGTTGTAGTATTGGTTCAAAAACTTTACTATAGAATATCCAACTTCTCTACCCAAATTTACAGGAACTGCGTTCCCGATTTGTTTGTATTGTTGGGCAATAGAACCTTCAAATTTCCATTCATCGGGAAAGGTTTGTATTCGGGCATATTCACGAACTGTAAACGGACGAGTTTCATCGGGATGACAGCGTTCGGTTTGCTTTTGTGCAGGACTGCAAGTTAAAGTTAAACAAGGTTCGTCCCAACCAATCCGCCTTGCAATACCAGTTTTTCCGCCACCTAAATGAAAACTACCACCCATAAATTGCTTTTGAATATCTAAAGGTAAGTCACGCCAGTAGCCTTTTGGTGGCACTAAATCTAAAACATCAATTTTGCTTTTCGGGTATTTCGCACCTTCTGATTTTGGCACATTGTTTTCAAATAAATCGCCTTTTTTTAAAGCATCTTTTAAATTGTATATTTTTTTATAAGGTTTTGGGTATTCATATTTTAAATCAATATCCTTTCTAATTCCTACTAAAATCAAGCGTTCACGCTTTTGTGGCACTTTATAATTTATAGCTTTCAACACTTGAAACGGGACAACATTGTAACCAATTTCATCTAAAATTGAAATCATCCCTTGCAGCGTTTTTCCGTTTTCGTGGCTCAACAATCCACGAACATTTTCACCAATACAAATTGGTGGGTTTACTTCCTTGACAACTCTTGCAAACTCATAAAACAAAGTTCCTCTTGCATCGGCAAGACCTAATTTTTTGCCTGCATAACTAAAAGCTTGACAAGGAAAACCGCCAGTTACGACATCAACTTTATTATGATATTTAGTAAAATCAAATTCTTTTATATCGCCTTCCATCACTTTCCAGTTCGGACGGTTTTTGCGTAGCGTTTGACAAGCCCATTTGTCGATTTCATTTAATGCGACACATTTCAGACCTGCTTTTTCCATTCCGACAGCCAAACCTCCAGCACCTGCAAACAATTCTAAAACATTATAATCGTTTTCGGGTTCGACAAAATTGGTTGTAATTTCTTTTATATCTTTAACCAAAAAATCAGTAAATAATGTTTGGACTTCAGACCTTTTATAGACACGGTAATTACTCATCGGCTCGCGGACAGCAGACAATTTGCCTTCCCTATCCCAACGCCTTAAAGTTTCCTTACTTTTTCCTATCAATTCCGAGGCTTCCGACAATGTTAAATATTCATTCATAACCATATAGTTTAACCTTATACAATGGTTACAAACTTACGACATAAAATGACACAAACAACACCGACAGAAAAAAAAGAACGAACGCCTAACAGCACCTACAAGAAATTGGCGGTTCAGTGGTTAAATGATCCCGATAGCTATCGGGATTGTGCTTCGTATCAAGTTCAGTGCTGGCAGACTCCCGATAGCTATCGGGATTAGTGCTTCGATTCCGATAGCTATCGGAACGCCAACTTCTTGTAGCTGCAAAACGTTATGCAAAAACACTTCGGGACAAGGTTGTTTACCCTATCGGGTTAATACAGCGGTTATAAAATAATTTTTATCGTGGACCTCGCTCTGTGATAAAAACAAAAAAGGCGATTGTCCCGAAGCATCGAGACAACCGCCTTTTTCATTCCGATAAGCTATCGGGATAGTATTTCTAATTAATACTTAATCAGTCTAGCCTGTATAGCGTTGCCGTCTTTAGTTAAATGAAGTATATATATTCCTGCCGCTTTCTCTGATAAATCAACAGTATATATATTTTTGTTTACTTGATAAGTATTCAGCACTATTTGTTTACCTGCAATATCTGTAATATATAATTGTTTTGCATCAGTACCTACAGGCAGTTCTATATTGAACACACCATTAGATGGGTTAGGATATACATTTATATTTACTTCTTTGCTAGTTCCAGCAACGCCGCCCCATATTATAGTGCTCTTTGCCGACATTCCTTTGCAACCATTGCCATCTGTCACTTCCACTGTATAGTCTCCATTAGCATATACCTTTAGTTTTTGTGCATTAGCACCTGCTATCAGAACGCCATTCTTATACCATTGGTAGCTTGCAAAAACCGTGGTCGATAATTCGTTGTTAGGTATATCCTGTGTAATTACAGGAACTGGAAGTGGATTAACAAACACATTCACTGCGGATGTAGTGGCTTTGCAACCGTTATTATCCGTTACTTTCGCTGTATAAGAGCCTGCTGATTTTGCGTATATTGGGTTGCCCGTGGCACCAATTGTAGTGCTGTTGAACATCCAAGAAACTCCTGTGAGCCCTGTGTTTGTATTGCTAGCCGTCAACGCTACAGAATCACCATTGCAAATCGTGTTATTCCCTGTTGCAGTAAGTGTGGGAGCTGGAGCTGTATGCAATGTTACGTTTATGGAACTTGTGGATGTTGCAGAACAGCCTCCGTTGTTGGTTACCTCCGCAGTATAAGTTCCTGCTGTGCTTACATAAAGAGTTGAGTTTGTGCTGCCCGATATATTGTTGCCATTCATCTTCCACTGATAGGTGAAACTGCCAGTGTCCTGGGGAGAAACGCTTATCATAATGCTGTCACCTGGGCAGATGGTAGTGTTGGCGTTACCGTTAAGTAACGGCACGGTAGGAATTGGTTTGTATGCAACCTTTATTGCGGCAGAAGTACTGTTACAACCGTTGGCATTGGTAGTTTTAACAGTGTATGAGCCATTCATGTAAACGGTCAAGTTGCTTGCAGTAGCACCGTTTAATGGATTGCCATTGTCCATCCATTGGTAGGTATAATTTGTATTGTTAACCGCATCTATATAAACAGTATCCATGCCACAGGCTGTAGGATTGCCTTTCACACTTACGGTATTGCCGGGCAATGAATCGACAAGGATACTCGATACTGATGAAAGAGTTTTACATCCATTGGTATTCATAATTTCTACTTGGTAATCGCCCGTTGATTTTGCATAGTATATAGAATCCGTTGCTCCATTAATATTACTGCTATTGAACATCCATTGATAGGTTAAGCCACTGCCAGGGGTAGAGCTCAGCTTTAAACTGTCGCCCATACATTTGATACCGTTACCTATATATGATACAACTGCTTTTGGACTGGTGTACATAGTGAGTTTTGAAGAGCTGGAAAGTGCTGCACAGCCTGAAGCTTTGTTCTGAACAACCACAGAATAATTGCCCGATGCTTTTGCATAGTACACTGAATCAGTTGCACCTTGTATAATAGTATTGTTGAACAACCACTGATAATTATTTGCACTACCGCCTTGTGCAGTAAGCATAGAGCTATCGTTAGAGCAGAAGGTAATTTTGCTTACTGAGAAACTCGCAGAAGGGGCTGAACCTACTTTCACTGTAATAGTATCTGAATTTATGTCGCAACCACTATAATAGTTATCAGCAACATTAACATAATAGATGCCTGCTTGTGTAGCATAGAACACTGAATCTGTGGCACCGCTTACTGGTGAATTATTATAATACCATTGGAAATCGCTGGTGTTCTTGCTGTCCACCGCCGATAGTTTAATGGAGTCGTTACTACATATACTGGTTGTGGGGATGAATGACAAAATTGGAACTGGATTAGTTTCGTCGAAGCTAAGGTTTTGCAAGGTATCATTGAACCCATTGGAGTCTTTCTTGAAACTAACATAAGGTCTGATATAATAGGTACCGATATCGGACATATCAAATTTATTGGTGATGTCAATAGTCATTGCATCTTTAGGTAAGAATTTTGTACCCGTAACTGCCACTGGCCCGTAAGTAATTATATTGCTATTGGGGTCGGTAACCTCAGCCGCTACCCAAGCAGTGTCGTTTGTAAGGTCAATAGTATCAATGCCCATGTTCTTAATGGATACTGTTATAGTTTGGTTATAACCGCCAAGGCAATTTGCAGATACTGGCGATAGCAATTTGTTAAGAGCAAAATCCTGCGTTGTCTTTGCATTGAATTCATCAGCACCAATGTCAGGCGTTGTTGTGCTGCGGGTATCATCGTCTATATCAACAGAAACTCCCAGAGCATCACCTCTGTTGTCGAGTTGTGTGCCTGAAGCATGAAGATCAGTTGCAGAATAATAATATGGGTCTCCGTCTATTGATTGATCTCCACCTCCATTAGGGTAGGCCACTTTATAATTGCTGGTGTTATAATAACTGGTTCCCAAGAGTATTAAGCCCGTATCGGCAGCATTATAATAGTTGTTGTAGTTAAGGCTATCCGGCAGACTGTTGGTAACTACCTCCACGGCAACAGATTTGGTTGCTTTTGTATTGTTAATTGCAAGGGAGTTATTTTTGAACTGTGACCTATAAAGATAACTTGAAAGATAGAGTGCCCTGTGAGACGAACCGGTTGATGTAGCTATCGACACAGTATTGTGGTAAACATTCCAGTATAGTGCATAGAACATGTTAATTCCATAAACAGCAGTAGTGCCAGAAAAGTTACCTCCGACCATGTTGTTGAACATTTCGCCACGAGTTGCATTAGCCCCGCCCTGGGTGTACTGCATATAAATACCATATTGCCCCACGTTGTTGATGTAGTTGCCATTTACCTCGTTATATGCACCAGAAACAGTTGATGAAGAGAAAACAAAGTAGAAGTATATGCCAGAAGAATTGTTGCTGCTATTTGAACGGTTTTGTATCTTGTTATTCAAAACCTTAACGGCTTGACTGCCATTTGCATAAATCCCAGCATAATATGAATTGCCAATGTCGTTGTTTCTAATATAATTGATATTTGCAACCACGTTATTATCACAAATAATTCCATAATATCCCCCTACAATAATATTGCTGTCAATATAATTTTGGTCATTACTCCCTTGGGTATTGATGGCAGTGGCACTACCATTGATTACAACCGCTGCTATACTTGCAGCTGTTGAGCTGCCTGCAGAACCGCCACACTCTATTTTGCACTGCCCAAATTTATTGTAGCTTGAGTTTAGAATATTCACTGCCCATGCATAATTGTTGTTGGTGGCCTGAATGTTCATGTTGCGGAAGGTGGTGTACTTGCTAGAACTCAGCCTTAAGGTATGAGGAGCTGTTGAAGAACCCGAATAAGTCAATATTGTACTGTCAGTGCCCCTACCAATGAAGGTAATTGTATTGGTGCTGGAAACACCGCTAATTATTCCAATTTCTACCTGCTCAGTATAGGTATCTGCTGAAACCCCAAACAACACGGGGCCATTTATGCCACTACACATCAGTTGCGAAATTGCGGCTCCGAAAGAAATGAAGTTAGTTGTAGACGCTGCGTTGTTTGAATTGATGGTATAATAACCAGACATAACTACGCAAAATGTTCTCTTAACTGTATCGTTACCGGTAAAAGAATCACCTGCCAAGGCAGTATAGACTGTAATACTATTGGCACCAGAACCAATTGTAATGTTGTTGGCAAAGGTTACTGTTGCGGTATCGCATATTTGCAATGCAGGGCTGAAAGTAAATGTTTCACTGTCGGCAGCATTGCCATTAAGCGTATAATACACCTTTAGGCTAGAAAGAGAATCGGAACCTGCATTTTTAACCAAAACCGACAAAGGCTGTGACCCTGAAGAAACTGGGAATGTTGGGGCTGATATTTGAACAACTGCAACATCAATTGCAGGAGATGTAGTGGTTTCATCTGCTCCAATATCTGGAGGGTTGTTTCTGCTATCGCCATCTATATCTGTCGCTACTGAAAGATTGGCTCCATCGTTACAGATAGTTTTTATATGCAAATCTGTAGAAGACACGAATGCAGGGGCCTGATAAATCGATGACAAACCAGCTCCATTTGGGTAGGCCGCAGCAGAAAGATTGCTTGCTTGATAGTTTGCACCGCCGATACGCATTACATTAGCATTTGTAGAATATAAAATATTATTGTCAAATTGGGAAATGGCATTGTTATTATTTATATCGGCAGCATAATTTGCTCCGCCAGTTTGGGCATTGGCAAGTATGTTATTTCTAACATCTACAGTATTGGTACCTCCATACACGGTGAAACAAGAACTTGAAGAGGCGGTGCCGGTCATGTAAAATGAATTATGGTATATTTTCCAATATTGTCCATACATATTTATACAACCTGCATTGCTGGTATTATTAAATGCTCCACCAAAGAAGTTATTAAAAATTTCTCCTGATGTACTGGCATTTTGCCCACCCTGCGAGGTCAAGATATAAATGTGATATTGACCAGTACGCAAGAAAATATTTTCTTTAATTTCATGATAATACCCTGCTGATGGAGTACCATTAATCAAATATATACATGATGAATTGGTGTTTCCGGTAGCAAGTTCAAAAATATTTCCTATAATTTTATTGGTAGAAATACTGCTACTGTTTTGATAAATTCCATAATAATATGCTTTTTCCAATTTATTGCGTCTGATATAATTTATCACGGATCCATTATTCCCTGCATGGGTAATATTGTAATATCCCCCAGTAATTCTGTTTGAATCTATATAGTTGTTATTACAGTTTGAGGCACCTGCAAATGAGGTAGTAGAGCCGCTAAATACCACACCTGCTGAATTAACATTGGTTGTTGCATTATTGATCTCGAGTACACAACTTGATATAATATTGTTATTCGCATTACTTAAAAACATTGGTACAGCGTAAGCAGTTCCAGTAGCACGTATTCTCATATTGTGGAAGTTTATATATTGAGAGCCGTTAAGCAGCACCGTATGGGCAGCTCCTGCAACACCGTCAAAAGTTAATATGGTACTGGCTGTATCAACGCCTTCAAAAGTAATGGTGTTTGTTGAAGAAGTACCCGAAATATCGGGGATACTAATTTGTTCGTTAAAGGTAGCTGCTGCTACTTTAAATAAAACTGGGCCTGTAATTCCACAATTAATTAGTTTGGTAACGGCTTCATTAAATGTTAAAAAATTTGAAGCACCACTGCCATTTGAATCAATCGTATAATTACCGCTTAAAGGCGTGGTGCAAACTATAAAGGTTCTACAAATGGTATCATTATCCGCAGTTTGAGTTCCGCCTCCATTTACATTGTTCAACCATACTTTTAAGGTATAGGTACCAGCGGTAGTAATTTGCAACAAGGTATCAAACTGGGCAGTATATAACGCACCACTTGCAACTGACAATCCTGATAACGATTGTGTGACTGCGGCATTGTTATCCAACTGGTATCCTATATCAACACTACTCATTACAGTATCTGTTAAATTGAACATTGAGAAACGAATGGTATCATATCCAACATAAAAACTGCTGGGTGATACATGTGCATAAGACAACGCATCATCATTGCTCGACGTAACTACCAATGAATAATCTTCAACTTCTCCATAATTCAATTTGCAGGGGTCACCAGAAGGATATCCTCCGTAGTCTCCAATTACTCTAATTCTATATATCCCAACTGCTTGAACTGAAGGAATGCTAAAAGTATCGGAAACTGTTGCATTAGCAGTATTGTTTGATGATGTCCATACCAGTTCGGGTGAGCTTGTGGCAAAAGTTCCATCTAAATTCCAGTCAATATATATTTTAGCTTGGGTTGAATTAGATGCACCATTTTGTATTGAAAAACTAATGACAGTTCCTGGTGTACCCGATACGGACAAATTGGTAAAGTCGAAGTAGTTGGGCGAATTACCTGTAGCTGATGTTGATTTGTTGATTGTTGAGCCTAAGGTAACATTCTGTATGCCGATACCATAATTATTTACATTGGTAGTTGTTGCAGCACAGTAGTTAGGTTGCGAATAACATTGGGCATTTGATTGCCTATAATTCAATAAGAACAACAACAGGAATGCTGTGGCCATAATGAATCCATTAAACTTGTTTGTGGGTTTTCTTTTCATGTTTATTATTGTAAAATTATGATTAATGTTGATTTGAATATGCAATATAACCCAAATAACCATTGGCAAAACAACCCGAGACGATTTGTAATCGTCTTGAAAAGGGTTTTGGGTTTGCAACCCAATTGGAAAAAGATATATATAGCGGTTGCAAACCGCATTCCCTGTGCGAGACGATTACAAATCGTCTCGGGTAACAGGTTCAATTGTTTATCCAAAATTTAAAACGGATCATCGTCATTCATCCTGCTGCTGCGGGTAATAGTTACTGAGGGCTCAGGCAAACCAGGATTGCTGCTGCTTTCTTCAATATTATAAGTATTATACTCATCCAAATCGGAGAACTTGGCAAACTCGGCCTGGAAACGCACATTTACTTTGCCTGTGGCCCCGTTACGGTGCTTGCCTATTATAATCTCGGCTACACCTGCTAAGCTATTTCCTTCGGCATCTTCTAAAACACCATAATACTCAGGCCGATGTATAAACATTACCATATCTGCATCCTGCTCAATAGAGCCCGATTCACGCAGGTCACTCAACATCGGCATTTTGCCCCCTCCCCTTTTTTCACTTTCACGGTTAAGCTGGGCCAGTGCCATAATGGGAATTGCAAGCTCTTTGGCCAATGATTTTAATGAGCGGCTTATATAACTAATTTCTTGTTCACGATTACTATTTTTATTGCTGTCATCACCTTTCATCAACTGCAAATAATCCACTACCACCAAATCTATATCATGTTGTGCTTTTAGGCGACGGCATTTTGCCCGTAACTGAAATATGGAAAGGGCAGCGGTATCGTCAATAAATATTTTCGACTCGCCCAGTTGTACTACCTTTTTATTGAGCTGTTCCCATTCGTGCGGGGCAAGTTGCCCAGTTTTTAGTTTGCTGCCGGGTATCATAGATTCCGATGAAATTAACCTCGTTACCAGCTCTACAGATTCCATCTCTAATGAAAAAACTGCCACTGCTTTTTTGGCCATCACCGCTGCATTTCTCGCTGCTGATAAGGCAAAAGCTGTTTTACCCATACCAGGTCGGGCGGCAACTATTATCAGGTTGTTTTTTTGCCAGCCACTCGTCATCCTATCCAAATGCGTAAAGCCTGATGGCACGCCTGATAGTCCGTCTTTATTATCCTTTATACTCTCTATCTGCTTAATAGCTTTTACTATTAAGTCATCAACCTTAGCATACGTTTTTGATATATTGGTTTCGGCTATTTCAAACAATTTTTTCTCTGCAGAATCAAGCAGTTCAAACGAATCATTTTCATCATCATAAGCATCTTTCTGTATCTCGCCACTTACCCTTATAAGTTCGCGTTGTATATATTTCTGCGATACAATACGGGCATGGAATTCTATATGTGCGGCACTGCCAATTCTATTGGTTAACTGCGATACATAGAAAGCTCCACCGGCTTCTTCAAGTTTGCCCTGGTTACGCAGATTACTGGTAACGGTAAGCATATCAATAGGCTCCGCACGGGCAAACAAAGTTTTGCATACTTCATATATCAACTGGTGCGATTGTTTGTAGAACATCTGCGGTTGCAGTATCTCCGCCACACGTTCCATCGCATCGCGTTCAAGCATCAGGGCACCTAGTACTATCTCTTCAAGGTCGGTGGCCTGTGGCGGCAGCTTGCCAAATTCGTTTACCAAATTGGCGGCGGTCATTTCATTAAGGTCGGAGTGTTTTTTTTTGAACTGGGAAGACATCGGGGGATTTTATATTTTGTAATTATTATTTTTTATTTAGTAGTCAGTAAACAGTGGTCAGTAGTCAGTTTTTTTTAAGCAAACATTAGTATTTATTTCTGCCGTCCCGAAAGCTATCGGGAGGCACTGACCACTGTTTACTAGCCTGCGAAATTAGTTATAGCTCACGCCCATCTACAAAGGTAAACGATTGTCCACAGCATTATATATTGTGTGCAATTGTTGTGGAGTGTTTGTATAATACATTGAGGTTCAAAAAGTGGGTATGTGCATTGTATATATTATTCACAGAAGTCCCTGTACGAAACTGCATTTTTCCACATGTTGAATATCAAGCAGAAGCAATTGTTAACAGCGGGGTGTGGGATAAAATGAAGATATTGTATTTTGTATCCTGCCCCTGCTTGGTCTCGTTATTTGAAACGAGACCAAGCAGCCAATGGAGAAGGTGTCCGCAGGACGGATGAGGTGAGAGGGGCAGGAGTGTAAACCCCTCTCCTTCGGAGAGGGGCTGGGGTGAGGTTAAAAACCGCCAGTGTCCACTCCTAGAAAAACTTGACACATTTTGAACAAAAA
>JAYVCI010000228.1:0-9370 GCA_043750035.1 Chitinophagaceae bacterium | reverse complement strand
ATCCGATACCTTTACACATAAATCGTAGGTGCCATTTTGCGTAATTTGATATTTTATGTAATAGGGGTAATTGGTGCCACTTGAAACCTTGCTTCCATTAACGGTCCATTCATATTTGAAGCAAGAGGCACTTCCATAATTGAAATATATATAGGCATTCAATGAAGCCGCATTATTGGAGCAACTATCAAAATTATTGACCTTACCATACCTATTTGCCCAGTTGCAGGTACTGCTAAAACAAGTAATAGTGCGTTTGCTGCATATACTGGTATCACAATTATTGCAGGTATCTTTTATCTTGATACAAACATTGTAGGTGCCATTTTTTGTTATGTTATAATGCAACAAATAACTGCTGTCGACCAAAGTACCATTCACTGTCCACTCATATTTGAAGCAGCCTTTTACTTTAAATGTAATATATGCGTTAAGAGAAGCTTTATTGTTGGAACAACTGTCCCAAAAAGTAGTGTAGGGAGTTTGATTTGCCCAGCATCCCGCTTGGGCTTTTACCTGGTTAAGGGAGATGAGGAATACAAAAGAGAATACAACTGCGTAGAGAATTTTTTTCATTTTAATTAGGGTTTATTACTTAATAGACAATTATTTAGGTAGGGGGTTGCTTGGTTATTTTTTAATAAAATTTAAAACTCTCATTTTAAATGCTTTATGTTATACCACAAACTTGGCTTTGTTCAATTTAAAACTTTTCTATAAGCTGTATGTCAAGTTTTTATACAATCTATTCCATAAATTTAAAATTGGGAAACAAATATAGACCAAGTTCAAAAGTATTGGTATAAGTTCCGTTATATATTTTTAGATTAATTTTAACAGAAACAAAAAATCCTGCACAAGGCAGGATAAATATGTTTGGCGGAGAGAGAGGGATTCGAACCCCCGGACCTGTTACAGTCAACAGTTTTCAAGACTGCCGCATTCGACCGCTCTGCCATCTCTCCGCTGCAAAATTAGGCGAAGGCACCGTTATGGCAAAAGAAATTTTAAATTTGATTTATACCTTTGGTTATCAGCTAACCTTGCTATCAAATACTTCTTCAAAATATTTTATAATGAGTGATTGTACCTCTTTCTCGTCCACCTTTCTCCCCGTTTCTTTTTGAATGGAGGTCACCCCTTTGTCAGTAATACCGCAGGGAACTATATGGTCGAAAAAACTTAAATCGGTATTTACATTCAATGCAAAACCGTGCATCGTGATCCATCTGCTTGCACGAATACCCATGGCACAAATTTTTCGTGGGTGGTCTGTATCTATACCTAGCCAAACACCTGTAAGTCCAGGTATGCGGCCCCCAGTTATATTATAATGGGCTATGGTCCTGATAATGACTTCTTCCAAGTCTCGCAGGTAACGACCAATATCTGTATAATACTGGTCGAGATCCAGAATGGGATAACCTACTATTTGGCCAGGGCCGTGGTAGGTAATATCGCCCCCACGATTTATTTTAAAAAACTCAATTTGGTGCTCCTTCAAACTTTCATTATTCAGCAACAAATGCTCTAACAGTCCACTTTTGCCCAGCGTATATACATGTGGGTGCGTACAAAGTATGAGATGATGCGAAACAGGTTTTAAATGGGCGGCAGTGCGATTGTATATTTTTAACTGAACTTTATTATTGAACAAATCTTCTTGTATCTTCCATGCATCGCTGTAGGCAATATTATTATACTGTTGAAGTATTATTTGCTGCTCAACCACCATAAAATTCATCAAACGCTTTACTCTGATTATTCAAATTGAAATGTGCTTTTACCCTTTGCGAAGCAGCATTCCCAATCTTCTCTCTTTCAGCATTGCTCATATTAAGTATCTTCTTTATTTGTTCTGCTAAATCTATATAATTTCGTTTTTTTACGATCCAGCCTGTCTCACCATCTATTATATTTTCTGGTAATCCTTCAGCATCCGACCCAATAACCATCAAACCACACGACTGTGCTTCCAAAACAGCATTGCTAAAACCTTCCTGCACACTGAACTGTATAAATATATCATGCTGGTGCAATAATGAAATTACCTCATCTGGGCTCTTTTGCCCTACAAACATAATATGATTCTCCAATCCCAATCGTTTTGCCGTGAATATCAATTCTTCAAACTGAACTCCATCTCCTATTAAAGTATACCTAAATTTCACCCCCTGGTCCTTTAACAATCTGAGTGCTGCAAAAGTATACCCATATCCTTTTTTCCAATGCATACGACCTAAGCTCACTAATTTTAAAGGTGACGAAATTGAACCTGGGTTGTTTTTTATTTTAAATTGCTGAGAATTAATGGCTGGATATATTTTTGTAACTGGCATATTCTTAGGCATCCCTGCCTGAATAGCTTTTCGGGTTATATCATCGGAAATACTATGTACTTCATCAATATATTTCCATATATTTTTTATCTGTTTGCCTTTCTTTAATGGTTGAATAGAAACATCATACCCCCTAATACTCACAGTCATTTTACAACCTATTGCCTTGGCCACAGTTTCCCTATTAATGGCTAGTCCAGCAAATTCAAAATGCAGTTGGTCAATAGGATGAGAAAGTATATGAAAATTAGAAATTAAATATTTGAATGTGTATTTTTTAGAATCCGTTTCTGCGAGTGTAATTTTATAATACTTACATAAACGTGCAAAATTTCTGAATATATAATATATAATCACTGGTAACTTGAGGATTAGATGCCATCTAGGTTGTGGGCTCCATGCACATACAAGTTTGTAAGGATATTCACCTGTTTTGTATGCATTGGAAAAAACTGTTACCTTATAGCCTATGTCTATTAATCCGTTTATTTTACTGGTGATGAAGGTCTCAGAATAAACAGGGGGCTTGGTGACAACAATTCCGATATGCTTTTTCATTGCCAATTGTTCAACACCTTATTATATAATTTTTCCATATTATTCAATTGTATTTCTATTAAATGATTTTTTGCAAGTTTTTCTCTTGCTTTTAAAATCATTTGTGTACGTTCGATAGTACTTTGTTTATATACTTTTTTCAAACCTTCTGCCATTGAATCCGGGAAGCAAGCTTCGGTAATATACCCTGTAATACCATCATCGATAATTTCTGGAATACCACTGCAATTAGTAGATACCACTGATATACCTATTGCCATGGCCTCCAATACCACATTCGGAATCCCCTCTTCAATACTCGACATAAATAAAACATCTGCTTTTTTTACCGCTTCCAACACTTTATTATGAGGCAACCCATTTACAATATTTACATATTTATGCAAATCCAAGTCCTCAATTTGAAATAATAATTGATCGGGCAATACGCCACTTGCTATAATAGTATAATAGGCGGGCACGCCTTCATCCACTAATATTTTCAGTGCATCTAATGCATAAGTATATCCCTTAATCCAATGGTGCCGCCCAATAGATATAATATTGAATTGCTCAGTTTTTGTATGATAAAGTTTAAATAAATTATAGGTTGCGGGGGTAATTGCAGGATAGGCCACCACACTTTTATTCGGCAAACTTATATCATATTTTTTTGCTTCTTCTATCATGGCATACGATACTGCATGAAAGCCATTTATATAAGGAAATAATTCCTCGAAATTTTTCTTTAACTGGGCATTAGATATAGGCGATACATTAATCTGCGTGCCACGTAAACTCAACACTGTCTTTATTCTTCCGTCTTTTATTAGTGCATTAAGTGTATATACTGTTTTGGCCCATTGTATATTAATGATGTCCAAATTCCAACTATAAAGTGTGATATACATATTGAACTTATATATCCACTCAGAATATGATTTTTCTTTAACGAGTCTTAATATATGAAACAATAATTTGGGATTGGTAAATAATAATTTGAGACAAAATTTAAGTGCATAAGCCAACCTCGCAAATTTTGTTTCTGGATCGATTCCCACTGTTATATTCTTATAGTTTTCATACCCCGGATTATTCCTATACTTGCCATATACAAACATTTGATGCCCCCTATCTGCAAGGCCTTTCACCAAATTTTCTATAAAAACTGTAGAAGGTATTTCGTTGGCAAAAAGGGCTATACGCATATATATATTTAGCTTGTTTAGTTAAAAAATTTACGAAACAAATCCTGCTGTTTCTTAATATCAAAGCTTTGAGAAACATGTTTCATGGCATTATATGAAAATTCTTTTCTCTTGTCTTCCGGTAACTTATATATTTCAATTATTTTATTTGCAAGCAAAGTTGGGTTTCGCTTGGGAACTACCCATCCTGTTTTATCATTTATTACATTTTCAGGCAGCCCGCCAGCGTCTGATACTATGGTGAGCAACCCTTTGGCCTGTGCTTCGATGGCAGCATTACAAAAACCTTCTTGCACACTATATTGCATATATATATGTGTTTTATCTAAAATATTATTTACTTTTTCACGATTCATTTTATCATGGAATATAATATTATTCTGTAATTTATAATTGTTTGCTAAAAATATAAACTCTTCCCGTTCAGGTTCTTCAAAATCTCCTATAATATGATATAGGAAATCTATATTTTGCTTTTTTAACAAAGTTAGTGCAGCGAACACATACTGCAAACCCTTCTTCCACGATACACGTCCTGTGGTGGTTAAATTTAATATGCCACCCCATGAAACATTTGCCGGTTTAAAATCAGACAAATCTATTGCGGGTTCAATTTTGGTAACTGGGGTATTGGGGTTTAGTCCATGCTTTAATGCACGTTTAACCAAATCGTTGCTAATAGTATGCACGGCATCTATATTACTCCATACCCCATTAAACGAATCCTTATTTTTTAGTATCGAAATGCTCACATCATAACCCCTAAAACTCACGGTCATCTTAGCTCCCATTGCTTTGGCCACTTGCTCCCTGCTAACTGCCAATACCGAAAACTCAAAATGCAAATGACTAACTGGATGGAATAATATATGCAAATTAGAATATATATTTTTATACTTTAATGTGGTGGAACTATACTCAGAATTTATTAAATTATTATACCGAAGTAGGGTCCGATAATTTTGTAGTATTTTAAAAAAAATATACGGAATATGATAGATCAATTGTAGCAATGACAGCTCGGTATATGAACTATACAGCGGTGCTTTTGTATTATTCTGACGTTGCAAATTTGAAAAAATAATTACTTCAAATCCATCATCAATCAGGTTTTGTATTTTGCTCATTAAAAACGTTTCCGTGTAAATGGGCGGTTGGGCAACCACTAATCCTATAGTTTTTTTCTTTTGCAAACTTATTTTCCTTTTAATTTGGTAAACAATGAAAACGTTAATAGCATACTTAAAGCATGAGAATACTTAATAGGTTCAAGGTGGAACAAAGATTCAAATTTCATTACAATATTAGCGTTAACAAGAGGTTGCAGCGAATCATGATATATATATGCACGTAGTTTTTTTTCATTGTTTTGTCCAACAAACTGTAATTCCCAATTGCGAAGAATTTTAGGTTTTTTTAGTGAATTGGCTATTTTATTATATATCCTGTTTGGAATATTGCTCCAATGGTAAAAACGTTTGTAACTATATAAATCCAAATCGTAAGCTTGCCATTTTATTTTGGCCAGTTCAGGAGCATATTTTTTTAGGTATTCTATCTGAATCTGCCGCCCACAAAGCAACTCCTCGGGTATATTGCAAATAAATTCACACATCCTGTCATTATAATAGGGCAAAATATTTTCGTTATTGTTCGAGAATATCTGCAAATTGGTACTTGTCCACCTGGGTGCCCAATGTGTGGATTTGAATGCCCTGATTCTGGAATTTGCATTGTCTATTTTAATCTTTTCTAGGGCTGTTTCAAGGCGTTGTTTTAAATAGTCATCGAAATGGCCATCCAGTTCCCATAAACGCCAAAGATCCATACCCAATTCACGGCCTCCTTTTTTTAATACTTTTTTAAACAAGATACCTATTTGTTCGTCGAAGCTTAAATTATCGGGCACCCCCATCCCATCAAAAAGTACATCGCCCCAATGGCCCAATACAAATGCATCTCCTTCTTTGCTCACCTCTTCTATCACGGCCATTTGCCTTGCATGCGTAAATTCGCTCATGCAGCCGTTTATCACTGCCAATTTTTCTATTTTATCCCATAAATAGCCTTCACCAATTTCATATTCTTTAAATGCGAATTTCTCGGCACTTGCTATTTTATTACTGTACTGTGTTTCGGCAATGCCTCCTTTGAAACCATAAGAATAACTCCACAAGCTGGGATGGTTTTTTAAGCCTGCTGCTAATGTTCTGCTATCCAACCCGCCTGACAAGGGAAGTATAATTCTTTTGCCGTTGGTTTCAGTGTTTAATATATCTTGAAATAGGTGGGCAAACTCTTCAGTGGCCGCTGATAAACTAATATCACGTGGTTTATAATACCACTCGAAATATGGTTTTTCTTCCAAAGCTATAATACCATCATTGATTGTATATTTTGTGGCGGGTTTTACATATTTAACATCGGTATAATAGGTATCATCATCCATAAAAAAACCACAGGCAGCATATATGCAAATGGCTTTGTAATCAAATTTTCCTTGATGTTTTAGTAAGTCTTTTGTATATAATACTGCATTGTTTTGTGTATTGTAAAACAAAGGTTTTGAAGGTATGATTCCGTTTTTTTGCAAAATATTATTTTCTATAATAAGCTATCAAATCTGTTGGCGGTATTTGGGTAACACCAGCTTGCCTAAGCATGGTAACAAGTTGCCCCCTATGAAAAGTGCTGTGGTTGGCCACGTGTGCTAAAATTTCAAAATAGCTATTCGAGAACTCATCGCCTTTTAAATTTTTATAAGAGATTCTATGTGATAAATCCGATTCATCAATAAATTGTATATAGGTATTTTCTTGTTCTTTTATTTTTGCAAACGACTCCTCAAAAGTACCCGTATAGTTAGCACTGGGAGGCCAGGCGGTGAGTGTTTTATCCATTAATCTTTCCAGCCATACAGTCTCCGCATCCCACAAATGATATACTGTTTTTCGGATGCTGTTAAAACTACTGTTTATTTCTATATCTGCAACTTCGACCGGAATTGTATTAAACAACTTTTCGTTGGCCCATTGATTATATAGCCAAATGCTTTTAATGTGCTCTTTCAGTTCCATTTTATTATAAATAATAGTCGGCTACCAAACTTTGATAGTCGGCTGTTTTAATATTGTTTTGATGGTACAAAATTAATTGGTCTTGGTTGAATTGGGCATCTTCTTTGCCAAATTTACATAAAACCCTGCTTATCTCTTTGTTTTCAAGTGTTTTCACATAAGTATAATACTGCTTGAGCAGCTTTTTGCTTACAAAAATAGTTTCTATTTCGGCTAAAAACTGCATGGGGATAATCAGAAAAAAACTCCCCAACCTGTTTAAGAGACCACCAGCTTCGGCCAAAGTTTCAAAAGGCAATGAATCATGAAAACGTGCGGTGGCCCTGTGTGCATCGGGCAACTTCTTATTGTTTGTTTTATCTATGTTAATGGGTGGAAAATACGGTGGGTTGGAAATAATTATATCATAGGTTTCGTGACCTTCTTCTACAAAATTTGCAAAATCTATACAGTGTAAGTTTATATTGTTGCCCTGTTGCTCGAAATTAAAAGCCGCATCTTTACAGGCTTCTTCATCAATTTCTAGTGCATCAATCACTATATCCGTATTTTTTTGTGCAATCATCAATGCCAATAAACCGGTACCCGTTCCTATATCTAATAATCTTTTTTCATTCCCTTTAATCATATTTGCAGCCCATGCTCCCAGTAATACTGAATCGGTATTTACTTTCATGGCAGCATAGTTTTGCCTAATGCTAAATTTTTTGAACACAAAAGATTGATCAGGCATGGTGGTAGGGTTCGTTCTTTAATATGGAGCAGGCTCTATATAATTGTTCCAGCAATATTAACCTGAACATTTGGTGATTGAAAGTAAGTTTTGAAAATGAAATTTTAGCCTTTGCCATTTTATATAATTCATCATCGAAACCAAAGGCACCCCCTATGCAGAAAACAATATTGCCCGGTGTATGATTTGTTTGTGTCTGTATATAATTTGCCAATCCCACCGAATCGAACTGCTGCCCTTTATCATCAAGCAATATAAGTGTATCGCCAGCATTTATATTTTTTATAAATAGCGTAGATTCATTCTTTCTCACTTGCGATGGATCTTCACTTTGTTTGTTTTTAGGCAGTTTTAATTCTACCAGCTCAAAGCGTGCATAATGCTTTAGCTTTTGTATGTAAAAAGAAACCCCTTCGCCCAAATATGGGTGCGAAAGGGTTCCGGTACAAAGTACTTTAA
Organism: Chitinophagaceae bacterium; assembly: GCA_043750035.1. Taxonomy (GTDB): domain Bacteria; phylum Bacteroidota; class Bacteroidia; order UKL13-3; family UKL13-3; genus CANJUD01. Next base: position 1,017 of record JAYVCI010000228.1, on the reverse strand, counting down.
TTTTCAAATGTATTAATCGTTTTTGGGCGACTCTTTCTTTTTCTTTTTGCGGTTGATGGTAATAGCCAACTCGTCAGCCCCTGCTATATAGTCGGCCTCAATAATTTCACCTTCTTTTATTTCCGCTTTCAACATCTCTTCGGCAACAGGATCTTCCAAGAATTTTTGTATAGCCCTTGCCAATGGGCGGGCACCATAATCACTATCATATCCTTTTTCGCAGAGGAATTCTTTGGCGGCATCACTCATGTTTATTTTTAAGCCCATGGGCTCAATGCGTTTGAACAGTTTTTTCAAATTGATCTCCAAGATAGCCAACATGTGCTCTTTCTCTAACTGATTGAATATAATAACATCATCAATTCTGTTTAAAAACTCTGGAGAAAAATAACGTTTCAGGGCTGTTTCAATAACGCTTTTGATATGTGACTCACTGTTGTCTGTTTTGGCAGCAGTGTTAAATCCTACGCCTTGTCCAAAGTCTTTCAACTGGCGTGAACCAATATTAGAGGTCATTATAATAATCGTATTTCTGAAATCTATTTTACGTCCCATACTGTCGGTTAGGTAACCTTCGTCCAATACTTGTAACAATAGATTGAAAACATCTGGATGGGCTTTTTCTATCTCGTCCAATAATATAACAGAGTATGGTTTGCGGCGTATTTTTTCTGTCAACTGTCCGCCTTCTTCGTAGCCCACATAGCCTGGAGGAGCTCCCACCAAACGCGACACTGCAAATTTTTCCATATACTCGCTCATGTCTATGCGTATCATCGCATCGTCGGTATCAAATAAATATTGCGACAATGCTTTGGCCAATTCTGTTTTGCCCACTCCTGTTGGTCCCAAAAATATAAATGAGCCAATGGGTTTGTTTGGATTTTTCAACCCTGCACGGGTACGTTGAATGGCTTTGGCCAATTTTAATATGGCTCCTTCTTGCCCTATTACACGGGCTTTCAAATCATCGCCCATTTTTAGCAAGCGATTGCTTTCGCTCTGTGCAATTTTCTT
>JAYVCI010000227.1:0-14073 GCA_043750035.1 Chitinophagaceae bacterium | reverse complement strand
ACGATTTACGATTTACGATTTACGATTTACGATTTACGATTTACGATTTACGATTTACGATTTACGATTTACGATTTACGATTTTGCTGACGCCTGATTGCAATGTTGTCATGTTGAACGTAGTCGAAACATGGCTGACGCCTGATTACTATGTTGTCATGTTGAGCATAGTCGAAGCATAGCTGGTTTTTGGATTGGATATGATAGCGACTTTAAACGCAATCGTAAATCGTAAATCCAAAATCGTAAATTCTTAGTCCATCGCTTTCAGCTCGCTCACCAATTTAGTAAGGGCTGCTTTGGCATCGCCAAATAGCATGGAGTTTTTGGGGTTGTAAAACAATTCGTTTTCAATACCAGCATAACCGGCATTCATACTGCGTTTGTTTACTATAATATTCTTTGCATTTTCTACATCTAAAATTGGCATACCAAAAATGGGTGAAGCAGGATCATTATGTGCAGCAGGGTTTACCACATCATTTGCCCCTACAACCAATACTACATCTGTGTTTGCAAATTCAGGATTTATTTCTTCCATCTCTACGAGTTTATCATAGGATACATTCGACTCAGCCAACAACACATTCATGTGGCCGGGCATACGACCTGCGACTGGATGTATTGCATACTTTACTTCCACGCCACGCTCTTCCAAAATATTTTCCAATTCGTGTATTACATGTTGGGCTTGTGCCACGGCTAATCCATATCCTGGAACTATAATAACTTTCTTTGAATAATTCATCAATACCGCAGCATCTGATATTGTAATTTCTTTAATATTTCCTGTCAGTTCACGTCCTGCTGCTGCTGCCCCACTAGTTCCGGCACCAAAAGCTCCGAATATAACATTGCTTAATGGGCGGTTCATTGCTTTGCACATTACCAAAGTTAATAAAGTTCCTGCAGAACCTACTAATATACCACCAGTAAGCATGGCTTTGTTGTTATACATAAATCCACCACAAGCTGCGGCTAATCCTGTAAAAGAATTGAGTAAAGATATTACAACGGGCATATCTGCACCACCGATTGGCAGTACGAACATCACACCATATAATAATGCGGCAGCAAATAATAGATATACATGCATGATACCTTCTACATTTCCGTTTACAATTAGAAATGCATAAACAAATAAACCAAGCATTAAAATATTATTGGTAAGATTATATTGAGGAAGACGGATAGGTTTATTTAAAGTACCATTTAATTTAGCCCAAGCTATAATAGAACCTGCAAACGAAACGGAACCAATAACTAGACCAGCCATTATCATAGCAAGCTTTGCTGTGTGACTCATGCCACCCTGGTGTGCCATATTTTGCACCATTTCTAATAGTTTTGATAAATCCATTCCACCTTCTGGTGTAACAGGCATAGCTTGATGACCCATGTGCTGGAATTCTATCAATGAAATTAATGCAGCACAAGCACCACCCATTCCATTAAATATAGAAACAAGCTCGGGCATTTTGGTCATTTGCACTTTCTTGGCAGTCATCCAACCGGCAATGGTTCCAAGCCCAATTGCTGAAAGAATTAGAGTGTATATTATTGGTTGGACTTTTTCATCATGGATAATGATAGTTCCAAGAATTGCTAAGGTCATTCCGAAGCAAGCGATTAGATTTCCTTTCCTAGCTGTTGCAGGGTGAGAAAGCATTTTAAGGCCTATTACGAAAGTAACGGAGGCTACTAAGTAAATGATGTCGAGTAAATATTGTGTATTCATGGTGTAATTTCTAAATTCTAATATCTAAATTCTAAATTTATTTTGTTTGATTATTGAGTGCTTTTTTATATATAGCTCCAAAAATGTTTTGAATTTCTTGAGCTTCTTTAATTAATTCAAGTCTTAATTGATTGGCAGTTGTATTTTCGATGTCCAACAATTTCAACCACAATATCGACTCTTTAGTTTCTTTTTTACATATTCTAATTTTCATTAGAAAATCTTTTTCACCTAATTTCTCGTTGGCCTCGATATAATTTGCAGCAACTGAGCCAGACGATCTTACTAACTGTTTTACATCTTCTTTATTCCAAACATTTGCTTCTATCTTCTTTACAAATGCTCTAATGTTTTTAGCAAAATAAAATGTCCTTTCTTCTAAATTATATATCTTTTTATTTTCACTTTCAATTTGAGAATGTAGCATATCGAAAATTAGAATTTAGATATTAGAATTTAGAATTTTTTTGACTATTTCTTCTTCTTAAACATTTCTAACATTCTATCTGTAACAACGAAACCTCCGACTACATTCAGAGTACCGAGCACAACAGCTAAAAATCCTAGCACCAATGAAAGTGTATTTTCAGGATTTGTGTGCAACATTACATAGATTGCTCCTATTATTACAACACCATGTATGGCATTTGCACCTGACATAAGTGGCGTATGCAGCACTGCCGGTACTTTTCCTATTACTTCTATTCCCACAAATACCATGAGAATAACGATGTAAAACATTTGTATGTTATCACCGATAAAATTTATTACTGAATTCATATTTTATTGTTATTTTTTATATTGCTTATTATGTCTTCTAATTTTAATTTATTTTTTGGTAGTTTTATATGTACAATGTCCCAAATAATCTCATAGTCAAGTCCAAAATATTCATGTATAATTAAATTTCTTAAACCGTACATTTGTCTCCATGGCATTTCTGTATTTTGTTCTTTAATATTTTGTGGAATATTCTTTGCCGCTTCTCCTATTATTTCTAAATTTCTAACAACGGCATCAACTGTTTTCCTGTTTCTCTTGAATGAATCAAAATCAAGGGTTTCTATATATTCTGAAATCAAGCTCATTGACTCAAGCATGTCTTCAAGGTATAATATATATTCTCTTTCTTCAGATTTCACAGGTATTTAGTTTGAGCCAATATTTTATCTTTTAATTGAGTTTTTAAACCATTCACTGTTACCAAATCAATCTTTTTGTTCAATTCTTTTTCAAGGAAAAACTGTAAATCAAAAAACTCCCAGCCAACTTGTCTATCAAAAGATACAAGCAAATCAACATCGCTATTTTCGGTTGCAGTTCCATTTGCAAATGACCCAAAAATACCAATGGTTTCTACAAAATAATCTCTTTGTAGAATTGGTTTCAAGTTTCTTAGTTGTTCTTCAATCATTTTTAACTCTTCAATATATTCCCACCATGACAAATCAAAGTTCCCTTCGTAATCTCTTCTTCCATTTCCCATTTAAACCCATCTTTGGTAGCTAGGTATTGTAAAAAAGTACTGAGGTTTTTTGCATACAGTTCGCTGGCATTGGTGGCAAGTGTACTGGGCAAATTGGTTGTTCCAATAACATACACGCCATGTTTAAATACGATTTCATCAGCTTTTGCTATTTCGCAGTTTCCACCTTGTTCGGCTGCCATGTCAACTATTACTGAACCGTACTTCATCATTTTCACTTGCTCTTCGCTTATTAGTAATGGAGCTTTGCGGCCTGGAATAAGAGCAGTAGTAATTACCAAATCGGCTTGTGATAAAGATTTGTTCACCGCTTCTTTTTGTTTTTGCTGATATTCTTCAGAAACTTCTTTGGCATATCCACCCTCAGCTTTCACGCCCTCCGATTTTACTTCAATAAATTTTGCACCCAAACTCTCTGCCTGTTCCTTGGTTTCTGGCCTCACATCGGTTGCTTCTACTTGTGCACCAAGGCGTTTGGCAGTTGCAATGGCTTGAAGTCCTGCTACACCAATTCCAAAAATCAAAACTTTACTCGGTGTAATTGTTCCCGCAGCGGTCATCATTAAGGGGAAAATTTTGGTCATGTGGTTTGCTCCCAACAGCACTGCTTTGTATCCCGCCAAATTGCTCTGGCTGCTCAATACATCCATGCTTTGTGCTTTTGAAATGCGGGGAATGGCATCCATCGAAAACGATGAAACACCTTTGCCATTAAGCTTCTGCACCAGTTCGGAATTCGATAAATGATACATCAAGCTAAAAGTAATTTGCCCCGATTTCAATTGAGCAATTTCATCATCGCTAAAGGGGTTCACTTTGGCTACCACATCTGCCTGACTGATCAACTGGCTTTTGTCGCTCACCACTTTTGCTCCCGCAGTTTCGTATAATGGGTCTTCGAATGATGAGGCTGTGCCCGCACCACTTTCGACTAAAATTTCAAATCCATTTTTGATTAGCTGCCCAGCCACAGTGGGCGATAGAGCTACCCGTTTTTCCCCAGGCTTTGTTTCTTTGAGTATTCCTATTTTCACCGATATTCTTTTTTTTAAATACGGGTGCAAATTAAATAGGTAATTGATAGAAATTGAAGTTTATTTTTAAAAGTATCAAGTAGCTAGTATCAGGTATCAAGACTTTTTCGCTGCTTCCGGTGAATTGTTTGGGCAGGAAGTATGATGATAATGGGGACACCAATATCGCACATTATATATATTGTGCTGGGGTAGTATAGTATCTACCCGATACTCTTTACTTTGGCGAAAGTGGGTAGCAAATACCTGATACTAGCTACTTGATACCCAACCTACTTTCTATGTATCACCCCGGCCACAGCCTGAGCGGTGGGCATAATAGTAAGTTCATTGATATTTACATGGGGCGGCCTGTTAACGGCAAACAAGATGGCTTCGGCCACATCGAATCCTACCAAACTTTCAAAACCTTCATATACTTTTTTGGCCCGCTCTTCATCGCCATGGAAACGAACGATAGAAAATTCTGTTTCAACAGCACCCGGATGAATGGCTGTTACTTTTATGGGATGCGGCAATAAATCTATCCGCATATTTTTGTTGAGCATATCAACTGCAGCTTTGGTTGAGCAGTAAACATTGCCATTGGTATATGCTTCTTTGGCTGCGATGGAGCCAATGTTTATTATATGTCCGCTGCCCCTTGCTACCATATTTGGGAGGATAGCCCTTGTTATATATAACAGTCCCTTTATATTGGTATCTATCATAATTTCCCAATCGTCAATATCTCCTTTATCAATGGTGCTCATGCCGCTGGCAAGGCCTGCATTGTTTATCAGTATGTCAATATTTTTCCATTCGTTTGGTAGGTTTTCTATGGCTGCAAATACGGCTGCTCGGTCACTTATATCCAATTTTAGTATCATAGCTTCGGTGGATAAATCATCTGCAAGTTGCTGTAATATATCTTCCCTGCGGGCAGCAAGTATGAGCCTGTAGCCTTCTTTGGCCAATAGTTTTGCGGTAGCCATCCCTATGCCCGATGATGCCCCTGTTATTAATGCTGTTTTGTTCATGAAGAAATTGTTTCTATATTTGCCGAACTAAAAAATAATTGCTGCAAAAGTAGCATCTAACCAAAACTAATCATTAAAACAATGCAAAAACTATTTACTATTTTATTTGCCATTCTTTTGTTTGCAAATTTCGCACATGCCCAATGTTCTGTTGACACCAATTTAAAAAGTCCAGGATTTAAACCTGACACCATTCCCCATGCTATGGAAAAAGTAGCCTATAGCCAAGTGATACAGTTTAAATTCCCAACCGATACTGTGGTATTTGGACAAAAAGTAACCTTCGATTCGCTTACGATCAAATCAATTGACAGTCTTCCCAAAAGTATTACATGGCAGTGTGGCAAATCGGATTGCACTTACAAAGGTGGCGAAAATGGCTGCCTTATTTTGTATGGAACTGCTCCAGCAGGCAGTGCGGGCAAATATAAAATGATAATCACCGTAACAGCACATTTTCCTTTGCCGGCTCCATTTCCTTATAGGCACCAAGACTTTGCGAATACATGGGACTTTTATGTGGATGGGTACAATGCCATTCAAGAAATTGTTTTTCCAAACCATATAAGTGCTTCTCCCAATCCTTTCGACCAACAAGTAAATTTGGATATACTATCATTGAATACAGAAAAAAGCCGTTTGCAGATTTTCGATATACAAGGTAGGGAAGTTTATAATATAAATATACTATTAGCACAAGGAAGCAATAATTATATAATTGATACCAAAATATGGAACTCAGGTTTATATATTATAAAAACCAATGGAGTATTTGCTGGTAAAATAGTTAAAATGTGAGTACCACTTTCGAGGTAACTATATTGGGATGCAGCTCTGCCAGCCCTACACCCGACAGGCATCCATCGAGCCAGATTGTGAATATTAACGACCGATATTTATTGATAGATTGTGGCGAAGGAACGCAAAACCAAATCTTTAAATATCATATAAAGTTTGGACGTATTTCCCAAATTCTCATCAGCCATTTGCATGGTGATCATTTTTTAGGTTTGCCCGGATTACTTTCAACTTTAAGTTTAAATGGCCGTACCGAACCGCTCGATATTATTGGTCCTCCGGGATTGCAACAATTTTTAGAATACTTTTGTAAAGTATCAGAAACGCATATCAAATTTCCATTAAATTATATCGAAACCAATATGTTTGGCTTGCAACAAATTTATACATCCGACATGTATGACATATATAGTTTCCCGCTAAAACACCGAATTATTTGTACGGGATTTTTGATAAAAACCAAAGCAGGGCCACGCAAAATAAATAAGATAGTATGCGATAAATACGAAGTGCCTGTGCTATCCTACCCAAGTTTGAAAGCTGGAGAAAACTATATAAGCGAGGGCGGAGATATAGTTCCCAATGAAATACTTACCCTCGATCCAATAGAAGGCAAATCGTATGCGTATGTTTCAGATTCTATCTATGATGAAGAACTTATACCTTATATAAAAGACATTAATTTATTATATCATGAATCTACTTTTCTGCAAGAAATGCTCGAACGTGCCAATGAAACTTTCCATACCACGGCATTACAAGCAGGAGATATTGCAAAAAAAGCAAATGTAAATAAATTAATTATCGGACATTTTTCTGCACGATATAAAACTTTGGAACCCTTGGTGGAAGAAGCCCGTACCGAATTTACAAATACCGATTTGGCATTAGAAGGTTTAACCTTTGTGGTATAATGAATAGTATAGATTTACCTGAATATACCAAAAACCAACTCGCCCTGCGTAACGGACAAGACAAACCCGAAGTATGGATTGCCTATAAAGGTTTAATATATGATGTTACCCGCAGCCGATTGTGGATGAATGGCAAGCACTACGAACACTGGGCCGGACAAGACCTTACGCCTGAGCTGAAAGACGCACCGCATACGGAGACGGTGTTTGATAAGTTTGATGTGGTGGGGAGATTGGTGTGAATTACGGATTAGGCGGATTACTCGGATTGCACGGATTATTATTATCAAATGAAAATATTATGAAACTCAAAACTATTAACTATATCCTATTTGCAATATTTATTTTGTGGTTTCTTATATATTGGTTTAACCATTTTCTATTGGACAAACTATATATCACCCCAGAAGGTCATAATTATTTTTTAGAGCATTATTCTACAGCGTTTAGCCTTTCATTTATAGTTCCAATTTTATTGGGGGCTTATTTGCTTTTTTCTAAAATAAACATTTGGTTTAAAATAATTATATTGATACCATTACTCATTCTGATTCGATTTGAGTTTTATATAATTATTTCTTATGGAATTGACTTTGAATTGCACTAATATTGCTTAGACTAAATCACAAATATTTGACAATGAAAAACTTTCATAGCGATTTGCTATAGTTGAGGATGGGAAAAACTGGCAAATGTGGCCCAATTCATTTTTTATTTCCGCAACTCATTATAATCCCACATCTTTGCAAATAAAAAAATCAACCGTCGTTGCAAATGTGGCAGTCTTCTCCAATGGAGATTGCTTCGTCGCCCCGCCGCACAAGGCATACGCAGCTCCTCGCAATGACGGTCATTAAATTAAATAAATTATTATATATATGTTCGATAATTATAATTACACCGTAGCCGATAGATTTATCCGCTATGCAAAAATTGACACACAGAGTGACCCACAATCCACTTCGTTTCCATCAACAGAAAAGCAGAAAGATTTGCTGCGGATTTTGGCTGAAGAACTCAAACAAATTGGTTTGGCTGATGCCCACATGGATGAGTGGGGATATGTATATGCTACCCTGCCCTGCAATACGGATAAAAAAGTGCCCACTATATGTTTCTGCTCGCATGCTGATACCGCACCCGATTGCAGTGGCACGAATGTGAACCCGCAAGTGCATACAAACTATCAGGGTGGCGATATTGTATATATTAATAATCCAAACTTGATTTTAAAGACAATTGAAAGTCCGCATTTGTTGGATAAAATTGGACATGATATTATAACAACTGATGGTACTACTTTATTGGGAAGTGATGATAAATCAGGAGTAGCATGTATCATGGATGCGATACATTTTTTGGTGAATAATCCACAGGTAAAACATGGCACTATTAAAGTATTATTTACTCCCGATGAAGAGGTGGGACGTGGCGTAGAGCATGTAGATGTGGCCAAAGTGGGTGCTGAGTTTTGTTATACTTTAGATAGTAGTGATGCAGGTTGGTTTGAAGATGAAACCTTCAGTGCCGATGGTGCGAAAGTTATTATACATGGTGTAAGTATTCACCCCGGATATGCCAAAGATAAAATGGTAAATGCAATGCGAGTTGCCGGGCACTTAATTGCCCGTTTGCCATTGAACAGACTCTCGCCAGAAAGTACAGAAAACAAAGAAGGATTTGTACATTTGGTTCGCATGAGTGGCAATGTAGAAAAAGCAGAACTCGATTTTATTGTTCGCGATTTTGATGACCATTTATTAAAACGCCATGGAGAAGAATTATATAATATATGTGAAACAGTTATCAATGAATTTCCGGGTGCAAAAATGGAATTCAGTATTACCGAACAATATAGAAATATGAAAAAAGTATTGGATCAATTTCCGCAAGTGAGCCAATATGCACGAGAAGCCATTGAACGCACCGGACTAACCGTTACCCAAAAACCGATACGTGGAGGAACTGATGGTTCACGCTTGTCGTATATGGGTTTGCCCTGCCCCAATTTATTTGCTGGTGAGCAAGAAATACATTCACTAAAAGAATGGGTGAGTGTACAAGATATGCAAAAGGCGGTGCAGACGATTGTGCATTTGTGTTGTATTTGGGAAGAGAGAAACTAATTTACGATGTACGATTTACGATTTACGATTTACGATTTACGATTTACGATTTAGCTAACGCCTGATTAATATAACCACTGCTTGTGGTTGTGTCTTTTGACCAACCACTAATATACTCAAAGTCTAAACGATATTAAATACTTTTAAATACATCTTTTGGAATTCGCTTTTGAATTAAAATATGGTGTATATTTCCAATATAATTTTAATATAGATAAATAATTTCTATGATCGAAACCGCTATTAGAATAATTGCCGAGCAGAGCCATATTTCTGTTGCACAGGCAAAAGCTATTCTCAAATTATTGGATGACGGCTGCACGGTTCCTTTTATTTCACGTTACAGAAAAGAAGCTACGCAAGGATTGGATGAAGTTATTGTAGAACAAGTGAGGTTGGCTCAAATTAAATTTAATGAACTCGAGAAACGTAAAAATTCGATATTAGAAACAATTAAATCGAATAACCAACTTACCCCAGAGTTAGAACAAAAAATATTGAATTGTTGGGATGCTGTTTTGCTTGAAGATATATATTTACCTTATAAACCCAAACGCAAAACCAGAGCGTCGGTTGCTAGAGAGAATGGCCTAGAGTCCTTGGCAGATTGGCTTCAGAAAGAATTACCTTTTGAAATATATAAAGAAGCGGAGAAATATATTTCAGATAAAGTATTAAAAGCAGATGATGCTTTACAAGGTGCAAGAGATATAATAGCCGAACGCATTAATGAGAACGAAAAAGCACGTGCAACTATTAGAATGCAATTTGAAAAATATGCGGTTATATATTCCAAAGTTGCCAAAGGAAAAGACAGTGCTGACAGTAAATTTAAGGATTATTTTTCATCAAATGAAAGCTTGGCAAAATGTCCATCACATAGGCTGTTAGCCATGTTCAGAGGCGAAGAGGAGGGAATTCTAAAACTTTCTATAGAGCCCGATAACGAAAAAAGTGTACAGCGATTGGAATATATATTTCAGCGTTCAAATCATGCAAGCAGTAAGCAAATTGCATTGGCCATTGCCGATTGTTATAAAAGATTATTGGCACCATCTATTGAAACCGAATTCCGTGCCTTAGCCAAAGCCCGTGCCGATGAAGATGCCATTAAAGTATTTGCAAAAAATTTGAATCAATTACTATTGTCATCACCACTGGGGAATAAGCGTATACTAGCAATAGACCCGGGATTTCGTTCGGGTTGCAAAGTAGTTTGTTTGAATGAGGAGGGAAAACTTTTGGCTGATGATATTATATATCCGCACGAACCACAAAAGTATATACAAAAAGCAGAAGATACTATTATACATTTATCAAAAAAATACAATATAGAAGCAATTGCTATTGGCGATGGAACGGCGGGCAGAGAAACCGAAACCTTTATTAAAAATATAGTTTTTGAAAATACACCGAATATATATATGGTAAACGAAAATGGAGCTTCTATATATTCTGCATCTGATATTGCTAGAGAAGAATTCCCTGATAAAGATATCACCGTCCGTGGTGCTGTATCCATTGGCCGTCGCCTTGCCGACCCACTTGCGGAGCTTGTGAAGATTGATGCAAAATCAATTGGTGTGGGACAATACCAGCACGATGTGGATCAAAATAAATTGAAGCGAAGTTTGGATACGGTGGTAGAAAGTTCCGTGAATCATGTGGGTGTAAATTTGAATACTGCCAGTAAAAGTTTGCTCACTTATGTTTCTGGATTGGGACCACAATTGGCACAAAATATTATAGTATTTAGAAACGAGCATGGAGCATTTGCAACAAGGAATCAACTGAAAAAAATTCCCCGTTTGGGAGAAAAAGCTTATGAACAATGTGCAGGATTTTTAAGAATTCCGCAAGCTAAAAATATATTGGACAATACCGCAGTGCATCCCGAAAGTTATTATATAGTGGAGCAAATGGCTGCTGATATGCAATGCTCAATCGCTGAACTGGTAAAGGATGAGAGCATTCGTAAAAAAATTGTTCCCGAAAAATATATAAATACAAAAGCCGGAAAACATACTATTCTAGATATATTAAAAGAACTAGAAAAACCTGGAAGAGACCCACGCGAACCACTTCAAAATTTCTCTTTTTCCGATGCCAAAAGTCCGGAAGATTTACGACCCGGAATGATACTGCCTGGCATTGTAACCAATATCACACAGTTTGGATGTTTTGTAGATATCGGTGTAAAGCAAGACGGTATGATACATGTTTCCCAAATGGCCGATAGATTTATAAAAGACCCCAATGATATAGTAAAACTAAGGCAGGTTGTGCAGGTAAAAGTGATAGAGGTGGATTTGGGGAGGAAGAGGATTGGGTTAAGTCTTAAAATTTAATGAATTAACGATTTATGATTGAATGATTTATTCCACCGTCAGAACAACTGCTGAGGGTATTTTCACATCGCCGAAATCTGTGCTGTTGGCTTCAACATTATATAAGGAAATTATATCTCCTTTTTTTGCTGTATTCAATATTGATTTAATTTCTTCGGTTAATTTATTTCCATCAATATTGAAAAATATTGGCTTACAATTTAAAGCTGAATATGATATTGTGAATTTTTTTACCGTATATTTTATACCATCAAATGGAAATTCAGAACTTAAATTACAATTAATATATTGAATAGTATTTAATTCTTCTACGCTAAGGCTTCCAGATGATTTACTTCCAAAAGTCGCTTGAGGCAATGGCATATTTTTAACTCTGAAAGTCATACTTCCCATAGGTTTAGATTCTGTTCCAATTTTTACAAATACTGCAACCAGTACTTCTTTCGTACCTTCGGGCACACTTAATGAATAAGCTCCTTTAGTTCCAGTTAGAGTACATCCATTTGTTACTGTGACCATAATATCTTCTACCCGATAACCTGGAACTTCTATTTTTAGGGGATTACGCAAACCCGCATAAAGTATATTCATCTTTTGAGCACAAATTGATGCTTGGGCCCTTAATCCTGTGTATCCTCCATTAAAATTAATGGTCTTTACTTCTCCTTTCCTTGTTGGAATTTTCATTTGACCATTAAATCTATGTTCTCCTACGGATGCTCGTTGTATATATGTACCCACACCATTTTCAACTTTTACGGGTGAACCATTTATAATAACTTCATTCTTAGAATATGAATAATTAGATAAAATTATTTTGGCCTCATAAAGCTCTCCTTCAAGAATTAAATTCCCATTTATAGGAATTACATTTACTTGCATTGCCCCTAATTTACTGTCCAATTCACCATCAACATTTATCTGTTTTAAAAATAAATCTAACAACTCCGACTCTAAATTTTTACAATCGCTCTGATATTTTGTTAATATAGACAATACCAATGATGTTGGAGCATTTTCAAGATAGGAAATATTATTATCAGTCCTTAAAGTAGTTGTGTTCTCTATGTCAGAAATAATTTTTGATACATTTTCTATTTTTACATCATCTAATAATTTTATTAAAGATTCTCTTGCTTTATTAATATGATATTGCAATCCCTCGCTATTAATTCCGCCATTCCCATTTTGCAATATATCATTTTTATCTATATCTTGTCGTGTTTCAATCATAGTAACCTCAATCAAGCCACCATCATTTTCAGGATTGGGATTCTTCTTTATACTAGTTTCTGTTTTAAAAATTGATTTTAGATTTTTGATATATATATTAAATGCTTTAGAAATAGCTCTTGCTTGAGATGCCCTATCCATCCAAGGCTGCGTAAGATAAGATTTTTGAGCAATTAGAATGGAAAAAGACTTCATCACCAAATCATTTTTAGCATCAATTGTCTTCATTGAATTTTCGAAGGATGCTTCCATTTGTTTATACAACGAAAACACCTCATTAGAATCTTTCTGAGCCCTGACTGGTTGAATGACCAGCAGAAGAAACATACAGTATATAATTTTTTTCATATTCTTAAGCTAATTGATTTTTAATTTCTAGCAAATCTAATAGATATTTCAATATTATTTCCCTTTTATCTTATACCCGATTTTCACTTTCGGTTTTTCAGGTTCGGTTAATAATTTTTGCAATGCAGAAAAGAGTGTTCGTATTTACATAATATGTCACTTTTGAGTAGTCTCTACTGCCTTCCAATCTACCTCTTCCAAAAATGAGGGAATTTCCCAGGATATAAATTGATTCCAACACTCATATATAATTGATGTGTGTTCACAGGTTTCATAGTGCCTTCCGTTATATCGAATTTAGGATTCTTGGTTCTGCGTGCATCATCTACACCAAAAAAGTGGGCATACCTATATCCTATTTTCAAATAAAATAAATTGGTATTGCCATCTAACTTATATTCGGGATTAATTCTGAAACTATGTGCATGGTCGGGGGAATACTCGGCATATATATTAAACCTATCATATATAAATGTTTTCACAAATTTAATATTGATTCCATACCACGACCTGTTACCTTTTATATAAGTGCCAGAACCCATGGTATCGTGACCCAACAGTGGATACGCATTATTTGTTATTTCATTAGCGAAGGCCATTCCACTATTTTCATATCGGTATTGCACACCCATAGCTATGCGGTATTTGTTATTAAAAAACGAATGAAACTTGGAAATCATCCATGAATTTCCTACAGCAAATAATGGAGCGAAACTAGCTCTTCTATCAGTGTTTGCAGGTCTTACAGAATATTCATTGAGTTTATCTTTTTTCAGATTAACTAAATTACTTATAAAACCAAAATCCATAAAAAAATGGTTATATAAATTATTGCTTTCAAAACTAATAGTCGGCAACCTATTTGAACCGTAGGAATCCCACGGAACATCATCAGCAGTAGGTTCTACCAAAGTATGTATATAACTATATCCTACTTGATACTTGGCATCGTGGATGAATGTTTTTTGGATAAAGTTTCCCATCTGCCCGCATACCAGGTGATGGCAAAATAAAAACAATATGATAGTA
>JAYVCI010000226.1:0-9718 GCA_043750035.1 Chitinophagaceae bacterium | reverse complement strand
TTTCATGTTGTTGAATTTTATCCCGTAAAGAAAGTATATTTTATCATACTTTTGTCTCCGAATGGTTAAAACTACCAAAGGTTTAGTGCAACAGCACCTTGCCAAAAGTGGCGGTTTCGTGCTTCGTAGGACAGTTTTGTAGGTGTATAAACTTAGTTCTTCGTATAAAAGTTTGTGCTCCGATTCCGATAGCTATCGGAACGCCAACTTCTTAAACCCGCAAAACGTTATCAAAAAAAATCGGGACAAGGTTGTTTACCCTATCGGGTTAATACAAAGTTATTAAGAAATTTTTCATTGGCTTACACATCATATACATCACTCTCCCACCTCTACCAAACTTTCAGCGGATAACAAACAAGCGAACGGAAAAATTATTATTGAGTAAGTAAACATATAGGTAAACCTATACCTAAAATAAGCACGACAAAACGAAGTACTTAGATAAAAGCTTTCTATTATAATTGTCCCGTATGGCAATGCACCTTACCTTTGCACCCCCATTTTATTATATTGAGCTTAATTAAATCTATATCAGGAATACGTGGCACCATAGGTGGCCCAATAGGCGAAGGCCTTACCCCCATTGATATCGTAAAATTCACTTCAGCCTTTGCCACATTAATTGCCCGTGAATCGGAAAACAGGATATTGGTAATAGGCCGCGATGCCCGCCTTAGTGGTGAAATGTTAAATAACTTGGTAGTGGGAACACTTACAGGTATGGGTTTCGATGTGATAGATTTAGGCTTATCTACTACACCTACCGTAGAAATTGCGGTGCCCCGTGAACAAGCAGCCGGAGGTATTATTCTTACTGCCAGCCACAATCCCAAACAATGGAACGCTCTTAAACTTCTGAATGCGGCGGGCGAATTTATTTCAGCCGAAGAAGGAGAAGAGTTATTGAAAATTGCCGATGCCGGCAGCTTTGAATATGCACAAGTTGATAAACTTGGGAAGCACACACATAAAAATTCTTATATCCAATACCATATCGATCAAATAATTGCAATGGAATTGGTAGATGTTAAAGCAATAAAAAGCCGCAATTATAAAATTGTAGTAGATGCTGTTAACAGTACTGGTGGTATAGCTGTCCCCATGCTGCTCAATGCTTTGGGGGTAGATGATATTATACAGATCAATTGTGAGCCAACAGGTAACTTTGCCCATAACCCCGAACCACTTCCTGAAAACTTGGTTACCACAGCCAGCGAAGTAAAATTCCACAAAGCCCATTTGGGTATTGTAGTAGATCCCGATGTGGATAGGTTAGCTCTTATTTGCGAAGATGGAAGTTTCTTTGGAGAGGAATATACTTTGGTAGCAGTATCAGATTACGTGCTCAAAAATAAGAAAGGAAACACCGTGTCCAATCTGTCGAGTTCCCGTGCTCTTAAAGATGTAACTGAGAAACACGGCGGCGTACATTATGCTACCGCAGTAGGCGAAGTTAATGTGGTTAAGATGATGAAAGATGTGAAGGCAGTAATAGGTGGCGAGGGTAATGGAGGTATAATATATCCCGAGCTGCATTATGGTCGTGATGCTTTGGTGGGCATCGCTCTCTTCCTTACGCATTTGGCTAAGTCAAAAACAGTAGCTTCCATATTACGCAATTCGTACCCCAATTATTTTATATCAAAAAACAAAATTGAACTTACCCCCGATATTGATATTGACCACCTGTTGCTGCAATTAAAAAACAAATATGTGAAGCAGCCAGTAAACACTATTGACGGGCTCAAGATAGAGTTTGACAAAGAATGGGTGCATTTGCGTAAATCAAATACAGAACCCATCATTCGGATTTATGCAGAAAGTGAAAACGAAAGCACTGCCCAACACCTTGCCCAAAAAATAATCTCTGATATCAAAACGGTAATCAAAGGAAGGTAGTGTTCATCATGGTGGATGCATGAAAAAATAATCACGCACTATACCATAAATCATCAAATCATTCAATCATTCAATAGGATGTGCCCACCGGAGACTCGAACTCCCACACCTTTCGGCACTGCCACCTGAAGACAGCGTGTCTACCATTTCACCAGGTGGGCAAAAATCATTTTAGGAATGCAAAAATAGCAATAGCAGGGTAATATATACCCATTGCTTTTATAAAAAAGGCTATACAATTGTCTCGCACAATTCTATCAATACACCGTTTGTGCTTTTGGGATGTAAAAAACAAATTCGTTTGCCATCTGCACCGAGTTTAGGTGTTTCGCTCACAAATAGAAAGCCTTCTGTTTTTAGTCTGCTTATTTCCTGTTCTATATTGGCCACTTCAAATGCCAAATGGTGAATCCCTTCACCACGTTTTTCTATATGTTTGTATATAGCACTTTCATTTGTGTTAGCTTTCAATAGCTCTAGTTTAGAATCTCCGGTTTGGTAAAATACGGTGGTCACCTGTTCACTGTCAACAGTTTCAGTTTTGTAGCTTTGGTGGCCAAACAAACTGTCGAAAATTTTTTTGGAGTGATCGAGGTCTTTTACGGCAATGCCCACATGTTCTAATTTCATGGGTCAAACTTCGGGTGCAGTTGTATCACTGCCCAAATTTATTTTTTAACCAAAGGGATGTTTTTAATGAAACCACCCTTTCCGGTAATGATGCACCAGTACATTCCTTGTGGCAGGTTGCTAATATCAATGGTGTGAAATTCTTTGTTAATAGTTTCCTGTCTCCTTACTTGGCGACCTGTGGCATCAATCATCATCATTTGCATCCGATAGCTGTCCGATTGGCTTTGCTCTATCATTCTCAAGTCGGTATGCAGGGTCAATTGGTCGCTTGCCGGAACTGGGAATAAGCTGATATCAGAACCATACGAGAGGTCTGTTTGCATTATAGATGTTGTTAGTTCGTAACGCGATACAGAAAAACCATCAATTTTAAAATACACCCTGGCTGAAGGGCTTTGCTTGGGGAAACTCACTAGTTTGCCAGAAGACAATTTTCTAACCACATCAAATTTGATTAAATACACACCTGTAGGCAAATTGTCGAACTTTACTTTCCCTTGTGCATCGGTTAACCCTGTTTGCAGAGGCTTCAAATCATAATCATATAAAACTGCACTTTGGTTTTGAATACTATATTTTTCTATAATGGATTTATCAATTGTTAAAAATGCTTCAATAGAATTTGAACCTGTTGTTGTGATAGTTTTCTGATTCAGTTCTATGGATTGTAATATATCTTGTGTCAATAGAAAGTATTGGGCGTTCTCCCATTTTATTTGATTGCCCAAATATAGAGGGATATATTTTGTATAATAAAGCGATGAGATACCTATCACTACCTTTAAAGTGTATCGGCCAGGTTTTTTATTGAAGAAATAGAATCCTGAATCTATGGCTGACAGATGAACAGTATCAACAACACTTGGCAGATTATTGGTATTACTATCGCTTTCTATCAATAATACAAAGGCTTCATCAATAGGAGTTCCGTTTTCTAATTTTATTCTACCCCCCAAGTTATAGGTAGAAGTATCTTTAGCAATTAATATAGTAAATTTTCTTTTTTGTATTACTGATACTGGCGTGTCTATAACGATAAGCTCAACATCATAGTTTCCATAAGCACTATAGGTATGTTCCACCAAATTACCGGTACCGGTAGCACCATCGCCAAACTTCCAGCCATATATAAATTCTTTTTGCTGGTTGAATTTAGCAGCAGCTTCAAACGAAACTGTTTGTTTGTTGATATTATAGGAATAGCTTAGCTTGAATGGAGGTAAGCCAGTAATAGCTACATTGCTGCTCCAGGTTTGGTTACAACCAGATATAGTATCTTCCAATGTAAGTACTACTTTATAGATACCATTATATTCATATATATGATCGGGCCTTGTGCCGGTGGTTGTACTATTGTCTCCAAAATCCCAAAAGTACATAGCATTGGGATTATAGGTTTTGGTAATAAAAGTGGTGGTATCGCCACTGCTTGATGTCTCAAAGGTAGCATCACATGTATATTTGGGTTTAATATACATATCGGTCTCTATAGAATCGGTACAGTTTTTACTTTCGATTAAAAGTTTAAGAGCCCGGGTTCCTGTTTTTGTATATTTCCAGTTGGGGTTTTCATCGTTCGAGAAAAATTTGTTTTCAAAAAACCAACTGTAGGTAGTAGAGCTGTCAGTCCCCGTTGAAATATTATTGCATAACAATGAGTCTCCTTTAACTTCTATCAAATAATTGGCTTTACATCCTGGGCTTTGGGCTGTAATTGTTATACTGTCCATAAAAATATCTTTACAATTATTTGCAGCATCTTCTACTTTCAGAAATACATAATAAGTACCTGGGTTTGTATATGCATGTTTTGGATTGTTAGTAAGCGAATAATTACCATCGCCAAAGTTCCAATAGCTTTTATAAAAGCCCGAGCTAGAGGTAGAAATATTTTTAAATGTTACTATATAGTTTGCGGTATCAAATTCAAAACTGGCAGTACAATTTTGAGCCTGAATACTGCTTATACAAAAAGTGAAAGCAGCGAATAAGATTAGGTATATTTTATTTCTACGTATCAAAATTTACAAGATAGGCTTAGGTTAACACCTTTGGCTGTGAGTTTTTGTCCGCCCAATGGTGAGGTTGTTGTTTGTTCGTTTATTTGTTTATTTATGTATGGTTCGATTCCCAAATTAATATTTCTGCTGAGTTTGTAATTAACTTTTAATGCAATAGAACTGCTAATCATTAGGCGTTGGTTAAAAGAAAGGGAATTTGCTTCAGCCATTTTACTATACTCAGTGGGTTTGCCGGCATTTAATTTAGGGCCTGTGTTGCCCACTAAGTAACCTGCATTAACACCAATTTGAGGAATAATACGCATCCTTTTCGAAGCATTGATTACATACCCTATTGAAGTATTTAAAGAAATGAATTTATAAGCAGTTAAAACATTTTTATTTTTATTTTGATTCACTGTATCAAAATAATCTTCTTGTTTAAAGCCCTTTGGATCATTGGGGCTCTGAAAATTAGGATGGAGATTAATTATATCTTGTGTTTGGAACACATAAGTACCAGTATAATTATATTGTGAAAAACCAAGTCCGTTTGTGAAAAATAATTTGTTTCTGATAATATTAAACTTGACACCCAATTGGCTTGCATACGAAGCTTTTTCTGAACCTTTACGTATGCTTGCAACATTTGCATCTAGTTTATTATCTAATTGGCGGAAGGTATTAGCCACACCTGCAAATATTTCTATACTTGTTTCGGTAGTACTTGGTTTTTTGTATCGTGGAGCCTTGTAATTGAAATTATTTTGAGGGATATAAGGAGCGTCAACACCAAGGGTTGGAACAGAAGCATTAGCAAAAATGGTTTCTAAATTTGACACTTCAGGATTTTGTATTTCTGGAGTTGCTGCGTGAACGATTGGTGTTTCAGTATTTGATATATGATTATTATCTGCTAAGATATTTTCCAGTATTGGCATACCTGCACCAGCAGTAAGTATAGGTTGTGCTGGAGTAAATAATCTATAGTTTTTGGGAGTAGGGATTGTAGTTATATTACCAGGGGTTGCTACTGGTATTTGTGTTATTAAAGGATTAATAGGCGTTGTTTTTACGATGAGGTTGTCATCTTTCTCAAAAGCAAACAAAGTATCTATGGTATTGTTAGCTGCAAACTGACTGGCTATCAAACCACCCAGCGAGGCAAAAAACAAAGCTGCTGCTGCTACACGTTTATATATCTTAACCCGCTGACGATCCCTGAGGATATTGCTAAGGCTTGCCCAAACCCACGCTGGTGGCTGGGGCTGGTGTTTGTCAAACTTGTTATATAAAGTTTCTTCAGTATTGTTGTTACCCAATCCACTTTTAACACGACTCCATACATTGCCCGGAGGTGTGGGATTGTAATCCTCGAAATGATCTTTGAAAATATCGTCAATATGTTCGTTATCGTTGTTCATATTCGTTATTGTATTGTTTATTAATCATGGCCTGCAGCAATACTCGTGCTCTTGCCATTTGCGATTTAGAAGTGCCTTCAGATATTCCCAATACTTCCCCAATTTCTCGGTGGTTATATCCTTCTATGGCATAGAGGTTAAATATATTTCGATAGCCTGGGGCAAGTTTTTGAACCAATTTGATGAGGTCGTCAGTCTGCATTTTTTGTAGTGGCGAAAAATCATTTTCATTGGCTGATTCTCCCATCACATCTGCATTGAAGTCCATCAGTTGATACACCCGTTCACGTTTGTACTTTTTAAGGGCGGTGTTTATCATGATGCGTCTCACCCATCCTTCAAAAGCACCGCGGGCTTCAAATCGTTCCAAAGTTTCAAATACAGCCATAAAACCTTCGTGCAAAGTATCCTCGGCTTCCATGCGGCTACTGCTGTATCGTAGGCAAACACCAAACATCTTTGCTGCATACTTGTTGTACAAAGCCGCTTGTGACTTATGGTTACCTAGAAGGCAGCCTTCAATAAGTTCTTGTTCTTCAATGAAGTTAGACATTTTTAATTTACAGATTAATGTAAATGTGTTACATGGAGTTTGGCTATTTTAAATATGTAGAGTACAAAAATAGCAAAAGGGTTGCATCCTTTTATAAAAAAAGTGATTTATTTTTTGCAAAGTACAAAAAAAGTTTTATTGAAACAGGTGCTAAATGCCCAAAACTATAACATGGAAGGGAATTCGCCTAGGGCATATTCGTGCATCATGTTGTACAATACTTCAAACACGTCATTCACCTGGGGTTTCGAGAAAAAATCTCCATCCGTTCCATAAGCTGGGCGGTGTGCTTTGGCAGTAATAGTGCGTGGCGGGGCATCAAGGTATTGATAGCCGCCCTGTATTTCGAGTACCTGCTGCATCATAAAAGCGGTGGCTCCGCCTGGCACATCTTCGTCCATAAAAACTATTTGTCCTGTTTTTTTCAGCGAATCTACGATGCTGCTTTTCGTGTCGAATGGGAGCAAACTTTGCACATCAATTATCTCAACCGTAATACCGAAAGTTTCCAGTTTTTGTGCCGCATCCATTGCCACGCGGCAACAGGAACCATAAGTAACAAGGGTAAGGTCTGTTCCTTCCCTAAGTACTTCGGGTATGCCCGGGAGCAGTGTTATCTCACCAATATTTTCGGGCATTTTTTCTTTGAGGCGATAACCATTGAGGCATTCCACTACCAAGGCTGGCTCATCGCCCCAAAGCAAAGTATTATAATAAGCGGCGGCTTGGGTCATGTTGCGGGGCACCAATACGTGCATACCTCTAAGTGCATTCAATATCATACCCATAGGTGAGCCTGAGTGCCAGATGCCTTCTAACCTGTGGCCACGTGTACGCACAATAAGTGGGCATTTCTGTCCGCCCTTTGTCCGATATTGCAGGGTAGCTACATCGTCGCTCAATATTTGTAAAGCATATAAAAAGTAATCTAGGTATTGTATTTCTATGATGGGTCTTAAGCCACGCATGGCTGCTCCTATTCCTTGCCCAGTAATAGTCCACTCACGAATTCCTACATCTGTTACACGGAGTTCGCCATATTTTTCTTGCAAACCCGCAAACCCTTGGTTAACATCGCCAATTTTGCCTACATCTTCGCCAATGGCAAATAGTTCAGGTATGCGTTCAAATGCTTTGTCGAAACAGGCTTGGAGTATTTCACGGCCATCCATATTTTTGCTTTCTTCATTATATATGGGTGCTACTTGTGCCACATTTACAAGAGCATTTGCTGACTGGCTGTATAGGTGAGAGCTATAGCGGCCTGTATTGATTTCTTTGTATTGATTGAGCAGGTTTAGTAACTGAATTCTTTCAGGAGATTGTTCACCAATGGATATCTGTAAAGTATGCTGAATTGCTTCAAAAATGTCACGGCGTGTAGGCTCAGTAATAGCCAATAAGGTATCGGAAGCAAAGTTTATGGATGCTGCCTTGTCAGACACATTTGCCAGAGCTTGCAGGTGCATGGTGGTTTCCGCTACATCTATTTTTATTTTTGAGAGGTAGGATTGCCAAGCGGCTTTTTGTTCATTTTTTGCTTGCTGTAATCCAGAAGATTCAATTTCATCAAGTTCTTGTGGCGTTGATATATTATTGGACAATATCCATTCACGCATTTTTTTTATACAATCAAAATCTTGTTCCCACTGCAGGCGTTCCTTGGTTTTGTAACGCTCATGCGAACCAGAAGTGGAGTGGCCTTGGGGTTGCGTCATCTCTTCTACATGGATAATTGCAGGGATATGTTTTTCGCGGGCTATTTTGGTGGCATCTTCATATACACGGCACAGTTCAGCATAGTCCCAACCTTTTACGCGATATATATTATAACCCTCATTTTGGTCGTCGCGTTGAAACCCTTTAAGTATTTCACTGATACTTTCTTTGGTGGTTTGATATTTAGCCGGAACAGAGATTCCGTACCCATCGTCCCATACCGAAACCACAACAGGTACTTGTAATACCCCCATAGCATTGATAGCTTCGAAAAATCCCCCTTCGCTTGTGCTGGCATTGCCTATTGTAGCAAAGGCTACTTCATTCCCTTTATCTGAAAAGTGTGTAAGGTGCTGCAAGTTGGTATTATTGCGAAATAGTTTGGAAGCATATCCCAATCCCACAACACGGCTCATTTGCGATGCTGTGGGTGAGATATCGGAAGTGGAATTTTTAAGTTGGGTCAGATTTTTCCAGTTCCCATTATCGTCTAAAAAGCGGGTACCAAAATGACCATTCATACTACGTCCAGCACTCGATGGTTCTGCTTCCACGCTGGGTTCAGCATATAGTTGGGCAAAAAATTCTTGTATAGTGAGCTCCGCAATGGCAAACATAAATGTTTGGTCTCTATAATATCCTGAACGAAAATCTCCTTGTTTGAAAACACGGGCCATGGCAAGTTGTGCCACTTCTTTTCCATCGCCAAAAATGCCAAACTTTGCTTTACCCGTTAGTACTTCTTTGCGACCAATAAGGCTGGCTTGTCGGCTTTTGAAAGCTGTTGCATAATCAGTTAGAACTTCTTGCTTGAAGGTGTCGAAAGTAATGGCTGTTTCTTTTTCTTGCATAAAATCGGTATACTTATAGCCTACGAAGGTACGAAGATGTGATGCTATTTAGCAAAATCGGCATGTTTTTTTATAGTTACTTTTTCTTTGTAGGCATCGTATAAAACCGCATCAAAATTTCTACGTTTCGGTTTGTCTTTTTTTAGGTGTCATTGTTAAGAAACGATTTTGCAGGCATTATATAATATGCATACTAAATGATTCGTGCAATAACGCTTTCCAATAAATTTAAGCGAACACATATCCGAATTCTTATTTCGGGACTCGTTTTAATTCTTTTTTCATCAGCATATAGTCCTTATTCCAGCAAAGAAATATTTGCCATGTTTTTAAAAGACAGATACCAATTAATAGTAGTTCATGTTTTAATAAACTTATTAATTTCCGTATTGCTTATTATAATAACATGGCAAATAAATAAACGTGTGCTTGGTAATGCTTTCGACCGATTAAATATCCAAAATCAACTTTGGTTTGCCATGCGATATTTTTGGATTTTTGGGTTGGTGTCCATCTTTGCCCCGCTAGTGTTTTGGCTACATACTAACTATTTCTTAACATAGGCGACATATATGAAAACATTTTGTATATTTGTGCATGCAAAAAATACAAGACATCATTTCAAAAAAAATGGAC
>JAYVCI010000225.1:0-2205 GCA_043750035.1 Chitinophagaceae bacterium | reverse complement strand
GAAAGTAATGGTGCAAGCACAAGTGAAACAGCACCAACGATTTTAATAAATCGCATTGCACTGTTGTAAGTAGTTGCTACGCTTTGATAATTTTCTGTTTTTGATTCCATTTTTTTTGTTTATTTAATTTGAGTGCAAAACTCAGAATAAAGAAGTTGTCAAAAAATGATTCAAATCAAAAAAATTAACGGACTCTGCCTTTTACTCGGCTAAAGGTTTCTTTTGTCATTCCTAAATAAGAAGCGATATACATTTGAGGAAACCTATTAACCCATTCGGGATGCTCTTTAAGAAGTTTTTTATACCTGTCGTCTGGTGATGAGTTAGTTATTGAAATATGATGTGACGAAGGAAGCACCAGCTGACCCAATAGGCTTGTCAAGGTTATAAAAATCGGGTATTGTTCGATTAAGAGGTGAACATCATCTAATGTAATTATTTGCAATTCTGTTTCTTCAAATGCTTGAAGAAAATTTTTTGTAGGTTGTTGTGAAAACAAACTTTCATATTCTGCAACCCAATTATTCTCAGTAAAAAAATGTAGCGTTGGTTCTTCTGTGTGTGTCACCGAATAAAATCGAATGCTTCCTCTGACAATGAAAGCCATAAAATTGCATTTCTGCGAAGGCTTTAACAGGTGTTCTTTCTTGGCAATATTTTTTGTTGTCAGCTTAGAAATAAAAATGTCTAACTGTTCGTCTGAAAAGTTGTGAATTGCTTTTAATGATTTTATTATTTCGTTGCTGTTGTCCATTTAGTATTTGCGAAGGTAAGAGTTTCAAAAGTTAACAGCCCTGTTCTCGGGGATGTTTTTTGTTTTTGTTATTTAACCGCAAGGAGGGTTGGTGAAAACACCAACCTGTGGCAGAACCCTGAATCCGACTTTTCCCCTACATTTGCTCCAAACAAAACCACCATGAAGAAAATTATTTACATCCTCTCCGCTGCTTTGTTAATTGCTGCCTGCAACAAAAAATCAAACCCCAATAATAACATCGTAGTCGACCCAAATCAACTAATTGACTGGAGCAGTATTACAAGAGCCGACTTAGAAAAAATACAAATTTTCCCAACCGACCATCCTTTAAATACGGATATCTCCGCAAGTGTACTTGACCCCAATTCTGCAGCTATTATAGCAGCTATTGGTGGCACGGGCCTGCATCCCGATTTTGGGAGTGGCTCCTGGCAAGGTGCACCTATTGGTATTCCTTTTTCTGTGGTTTCAGGAAGCCAAGCTAAAGTGCCTATTACTTTTAGGGCAAATAGCTATGATGGTAATTACGGCAATGAAAGTGAAGCCGGTCCTTATCCTGTTCCACTAACTGCTTCCATTGAGGGCAATGGCAATGGCGATAGCCATGTATTGACCGTAGATTTGCAAAACAAAGTATTATATGAAATGTATAACTCAACACAAGTGGGAAGTGGATGGGAAGCATCGTGCGGTGCGGTGTTCGACCTCAAAACAAATACCTATCGCACTGATGGGTGGACATCGGCAGATGCTGCGGGATTGCCTATTCTTCCTTGCTTAATTCGTTATGATGAAGTGGCTTCAGGCAAAATTGATCATGCCATCCGATTCACCCTAAGCAAAACAAAAGTATATAAAGGTTATGTTCATCCAGCCCGCCACAAAGTAAATGGCACTGGTGCATTGGGCACTTCATTGCCTATGGGAGCAAGGCTCAGGTTAAAATCTAGTTTTGATATAAGCACCTATTCGGCAAACACACAAGTGATACTTAAAGCCATGAAATCGTATGGTATTATATTGGCTGATATTGACTCCGATATGTTCATCAGCGGAGCCCCCGATTCACGCTGGGATGATACCGATTTGCAAAACCTCAAAAAAATAAAAGCCACCGATTTTGAAGTT
Organism: Chitinophagaceae bacterium; assembly: GCA_043750035.1. Taxonomy (GTDB): domain Bacteria; phylum Bacteroidota; class Bacteroidia; order UKL13-3; family UKL13-3; genus CANJUD01. The sequence goes on along the minus strand of JAYVCI010000225.1, from coordinate 320 downwards.
GTGAAATTGGGGACGATAAAGTAGGAGTATTTATATAACGGTTTCGGACTTTGCGTTGGTGGGCTTTTGAAACCGTAAACTGTCTGCCAGCACAAAGGTTTATTAATTGCTCAAATTTTTCTATTCGCACTGTCTGCCCACTAACGCAAAACCCGTGTTGAACTGAACCTTTGGTAGCCCCATCCGGTGCAAATTAGGATGTTAATTTTGAAAAACAAATTTTAATTATATTAAAACTAATATATAATATTACAAAATACTTCGTATATTTGCACATGCAAAAATTACAAATAACCTCAATGAGCGTTCCTGAAATAGAA
>JAYVCI010000224.1:0-12802 GCA_043750035.1 Chitinophagaceae bacterium | reverse complement strand
GTCCATTTTTTTTGAAATGATGTCTTGTATTTTTTGCATGCACAAATATACAAAATGTTTTCATATATGTCGCCTATGTTAAGAAATAGTTAGTATGTATATAGAAAATGATTATCCCAGAGAATTTAATATGAAACTTGATTATGATAAAAAATTCTCGGAATTTATTCATAATTTGTTAGAAGAAGAACTAAATTATTCTCTTTCTAATGGTAAAGATGGCAGAGAGTACTTAAAATATAGTGATGAGCTTCTAGAAAATGGGCAAAGGAGCACCAAACAAAACTTGCCTCTCAATTTAGGCTCGGAATTTATTCTGAAAAATTATAAGTATAAAGATTATATTAAATACGACTCTCGATTTATATCTTTTTTAAATCCTCCATTTGGGGAAAATTTACCAACTATTATTCAAAATAATCCTGAAATAAGTGAAATAGCAGGTGAGTATTTTAGACGTTATAATTTAAATTTTGTAACTACCGAAAATGATATTGAAATACAAAAATATATAAATGGTGCATATAGAAAAATACCATATGAATTAATGGCCGATACTTTAAGAAGGATTATTTTCCATATAGCTGCAATACTCTCAAATAGAGATAGTATTATACTATTTGAAGAACCTGAAGCACATTCTTATCCTCCTTATATTGTAGAATTGGCGACTCAAATTTTAGCAGAAAAAACAAATCAATATTTTATAGTTACGCACTCTCCATATTTAGTAAATGAAATATTTGATGAAAGCTATGCAAGTTCAGATTCAGTTGCATTGCATATATGCTACAATGATGAAGGAACTGATTTTATGAAAATAAAAACTTTAGATTCTGAAGAAATAGCTAATGTTCTTAATAATGGAACTGATGTTTTTATGAATTATAATTCTTTGTTTAAATAAACATGTATAAAACTATACCTATTATTCCTGAATGTTTTGCAGATAGAGTTGTTATTGAAATTTTGGGAAATATTCCCCGATTTGCAACAAATAAACAGCATAGCAAAACCAAAGTTGAGAATATATTGATTAATAAAAATGAATATAATAAGCAAAAAAATATTGCAAAATATGAAAACGCTATTGCACTCGCTGTAATAGATTTTGATAAAGGAATTCATCCAAAATCTTATTTCAAAAATTTCAATATTGATATATATAAAAGCGAGAATATTATATATAAAAAGCACGATTCAAAAGGGCATTATTTATTACTAATATGTCCGGCTATTGAAAAATGGATGATAGAAGCTGCAAGGCAAGCAGAAGTTTCTATGGCAGAATTTTAAATCCCTCCAGACTTAAATAGTTTGAGAACATATACTAAAAGACAAATTATAGAAACCGATGCTACTTTTATTAATTTTATAATAGAACTAAATAATTCAGGATGCGAAATTGTTTCTGAATTAAAGGAACAACTTGCACATTTTAGAAGTGTTTCTAATTATTGGTAATAACAAATTTCCTGTTAATAATTCGCCCAATAGCTGTTGCAGGTGTGAGGTAAAAAAATAAATTTGCTATTTAAAAATTAATCTCTATTTTTGTACTGTTATGTCAGCCATTGAACTTCAGGTATACGAACTTTTCAAGAAACGCTTCAGCGAAGAAGAGGCCAAAGTTGTTATTGAATATTTCGAATTGAAAGCGGAAGAGAAAATCCAGCAGAAGAAAGATGTTTTTCTTACTAAAGATGACAAGGTTGATATTATGCGTTCGATATATATTGTTGGGGTGGTTCAGTTTATAGCAATTACAGGGTCTATAATTGCTATTTTAAGTTTTATGCTAAAATGAAAATAATTTATTAAATTTGCAATATGAAGACTGAAAGAACAATAACATTTTCAACTGCCAATATTGTAAAAATATTTAAGGCACTTTCACCAAAGCAGCAGCTAACTGTAGCTTCTAAAATAAATGATTTGGTATTTGCTGAACAATGGCAACTCCTTGATAAAACACTGCCCGATATAAATATGTCGGATGATGAAATAATGAAAGAAGTAAAAGCTGTGCGATATGGCAAGAGACAAATTAAAAATATTAAAAATCAATAATAAATAAAATGAAAAAAATAATAATCATCATTGCGATATCATCAATTTTCACATCTTGTAATTCAAATCAAACTTCTGAAAAAGAATTGGAGTTGCAAAAAAAGGAATTGAACTTAAAACAAAGAGAGTTAGAAATCAGAGAAAACGAAATTAAGAATCATGAAAATCTAAAGATTCCAGAAAGTAAAAACCTCGACATTCAAATTACTAAACAAGATAAGCAAACTGAATCTATTGAAGATAATTGGAGTGGGGTATGGAAACCGGAGAACGAAATGAGGTATCTTGAAATAAAGAAAATAAATTCCACATTGTATAATGTTGAAGCTGGTCAATTTTCAGATCAAAAATTTTCAGGAAAACTTTATTTAAAAGATGGGAAATTGATTGGAACAGTCTATGCTAACGTTGGGAGTCCGTCAAAAATTTCATATGAAGTGAGGTTGCTTGGTTCTAAACAAAAAATTTCTCTCACAGAAGTATTTAATGATGGAGTAAATGAAACAAGTAGTATTATAATGCTAAATGTAAATAAGTTTTCATGGCCGAAACCAAAAGTCAACCAAGTAACAGAAGATGTTAAAAAAAAGTAAATGATTTTGTAATCCTGCCCAACCAGTGTCGTCAGCATTCTCAGGTCTGTGACTGCTCCACCAAACAAAGGCCAGCATAAACCGCTGGTCTTTTTCGTTTCATAAGTTTGATATCACAAATTGTGATATCAAACTTATATACATTTGCCCACAGCTTATGGAACTCGAAATTATCAATTCGCCGCGGCGAACAATATCCTCATCATCCGCGGTGAGCGTGTGATGGATGCAAATTAATATTTCGTACCTACGGCACTTTTGAATAGATATATAATCTTTGTGCTACCGATATTTCGTCCCGCTGGGACTTTGAAACTGCTATAATACTTGTGCTACCCGATAGAATATATAGTTTAAAAGTGCCTTTAGGCACGAAATATCGGTAGAAAAAAAGAATGAACCCGTATGGTAAGTGCCGTAGGTACGAAATATCGTAATCTGCTGAAGGGCGTAATAGTTGGTGGAGTTTAGAATAAGCGGGAACTGAAGTATCAGAACAATTTTTGACCGCTCTAGCCAGGGACTAAACTGCCCAGAAAGATAGACAAATTTGTGGAAATGGTGTTGAGTATATAATTCGTAATTATAAAATAATTTCTCCGTAATTTCGTTTTAGATAGTATTTAAAGAATGCTTTTTTTTATGCAACTAAATTTCAACTTCACCCGTTATAAAACTATAATCTAAAAACTCTCAAAAAAATCTAATCAACATGAAAAATTACATCTTACTTTTTCTTTCAATTTTGTGTGGCACAATCAGCACCAGTGCACAAACTACGCAGTACACTAAATCAGCAAATGGCTTGGCTAATGACATTGTATTATCAATTACAATTGATAAAAACCAAACGAAATGGTTTGGGACTCACCAAGGAGTTTCTAAACTAGATGACGGTGTCTGGACATCTTATTCAAAATCGGAGGGAGGACTTGCGGGTAATGATATTCGATCGATAGCTGTAGATGCACAAAACAGTGTATGGTTTGCAAGTGAAGGAGGTGTCTCAAAATTTGAGGGTGAAAAATGGACTACCTATACTACCAGTGATGGGCTTGCAAATAACCGTGTGTTCTCTATTGCCATCGATAGCAAACAAAACAAATGGTTTGCAACCAATGGTGGGGTTTCAAAATTTGATGGCGTAAACTGGACTACCTATACCACAAGCGATGGATTGGCTTCTAATTTGGTTTCATCAATCACTATCGATTCAAAAGGAAATAAATGGATTGGTACTTTTGATAATGGTGTTTCAAAATTTGACTGCACCACATTTACCAATTTTGCTTCTCCTATTCTTTCAGATAATACCATTCTCCATTCCACTTCCGATGCACAGGGAAATGTGTGGTTTGGAACTAATAATGGCCTTACAAAATATGATGGTGAAAAATGGATCATATATACAACACAATCAGAACTTCCTGACCGCAAAGTTGCATCAGTTGCAGTTGATGCAAATGGTAAAAAATGGTTGGGTACAGTTTGCAAATCGTGGCTTGACGGTGCAAGTGTAACAAAGTACGATGGTGAAAATTGGGGGATATTTCTGAAGAATAGTCCTTTTTTAAATGGTATATATGCCATAGCTGTGGATGCGGAAAATAACAAATGGTTTGGGACTGATAAAGGTGTATTTAAACTAACTGATGTGGAGAGAATAGATATCCCTCAAACAACAGGTACTAATATTGTAGAAGCTGTTAATCCTATCCCTGAAAAAAAATCGCAATCAGTTTCGCAATCACAATCAAATACATTTTCAAATACGGAAATTAAAAGTATTATAACGGTATTCCCCAATCCATCAGCGGGCGTTTTCACTATACAGGCAGAAAAGTTTGACAAGAAAGACACGAAAATATTTGTATATGATTTGGAAGGTAAAAAAGTATTTGAAGATAACTATTATAATACTTTCCAGAAAACTATAGATGTTGCGTTTTTGCCCAAGGGGATTTATGTGATGCAGGTGGGTGGTGAGGTTAAGAAATTGGTGTTGGAATAAGATAATAAGATATAAGTGATGGTTGGTGAGGACACCAACCATGGTTTGTAGGGACACCAACCATGGACAAAATATTTCGTACCTACGGCACTTATGAAAATCGATAATAATAAATTCTACCAATATCTCGTCCCGATGGGACTATCATAGGATGCAAGTGCCTTTAGGTACGAAATATTGGTAGAAAGAATAATTCCATATACAAAGTGCCGTAGGTACGAAATATCGGAAGAAAGAAAATAGCCAAGCGTGCCAAGTGCCTTTAGGTACGAAATATCGGTAGCTAGAAACAATAATTCCATATACAAGTGCCGTAGGTACGAAATATTCGTGCGGCTGGTTGTGCGACCGCATGAGGGATAGAAGCCGGCACGCAGTAAGGCATATAGCCCGACCCGACGAAGGAGGGGCATGCCCAAAACAGTATCAAGTATAAAGTAGCAGGTATCAAGACTTTGTCGTTGCTTCCGGTGGAGAAGAGGAAAGACGTATCGAGTTGCTGGCTTCGGCTACGCTCAGCCAGCAAAGATTTTGCTCCATTTACTGACCACTAGTTACTGCTTACTAAACCGTCAACTTGTCAGTGATTTGGTCGGATGGCCGTATTTTTGCCGTTCGGGAAGAAAAAAATGTTTAAAAGATTCATGAAAAAAGAAGAAGAAATACCTCAGGAGCAGCCAGAGGCAAGCAACGAGAGCAATAACGAAAACCCTGTTAATGAAACTGTAATACCTGAGCCAGTGGACGAATTGGAGCAACTGAAAATAGACAAAGCAGAAATGCATGATAAGTATATACGTCTATATTCAGAATTTGAAAACTATAAACGCCGCACTGCCAAAGAGAAAATAGAATTGATAGAATATGCGGGCAGGGATATAATTGTTTCACTGTTGCCCGTGGTTGATGATTTTGACAGGGCCATAAAGTCTGTCGAAATGGCCGCAGATATTGCGGCTGTGAAAGAAGGTATCGAACTTATATCAGGCAAATTTAAAAATATTTTGGACCAACGCGGATTAAAGCCGATTGAATCTATAGGCAAAGAGTTTGATATAGATTTTCATGAAGCCATTACCAATGTGCCAGTGGAAGATGAAAGCCAAAAAGGTAAAGTGATTGATGAAGTAGAAAGAGGCTATATATTGGGCGATAAAGTAATAAGATTTGCCAAAGTAGTAGTGGGCAATTAACCCTTCGTCCCGACTATTCGGGAACGCTCAGGGTGAAAAAAAAAATATTATCTAAATAAATATAGAAAAAACATCGCAGCTTATATATAATACTTTAAGCTGGATGAGAACAAAAAAACATGGCAAAAAGAGATTTTTACGAGATACTGGGTGTGGCCAAAGGTGCCGACGAAGCTGAAATAAAAAAGGCATATAGGCAGATGGCTATTAAATACCATCCAGATAAAAACCCCGGCGATAAGGCCTCAGAAGAAAAATTTAAAGAAGCAGCGGAAGCTTACGAAATACTTAGCAACGCCGACAAAAAAGCCAAGTACGACCGCTTTGGTCACCAAGGCGTGGGCGGAGGCCATGGGCATGGACCTGACGGGCACATGAATATGGACGATATATTCTCGCAGTTTGGGGATATTTTTGGCGATAACAGTAATTTTGGAAGTTTCTTTGGCGGAGGCGGTGGAGGCGGGCAACGCCAGCGTGTGGGAAGCAATATCCGTATAAAAGTAAAATTAACATTAGAAGAGATTGCTAAGGGTGCCGAAAAAAAGCTGAAGATAAACAAACAAGTGGGTTGTAATACTTGTGGAGGTAGCGGTGCCAAAGACAAGAACTCTGTAAAAACTTGTAATACCTGTGGTGGCATTGGCCAAGTAAGACGGGTGCAACAATCTTTTTTAGGTCAAATACAAACGCAAAGCACTTGCCCTACTTGCCATGGCAATGGTACTATAGTAGCCGCAAATTGTAACGGATGTCATGGTTCAGGAAGGGTGTTTGGCGAAGAAGTAATTTCGGTAAATATTCCAGCGGGTGTAAGCGAGGGCATGCAAATGAGTGTAAACGGAAAAGGCAATGCCCCTGAGCGTGGCGGACGACCTGGTGATTTGATTGTACAATTTGAAGAAATAGAAGACCCTGTACTGAAACGTGACGGGCAAAATATATTATATGATTTGCACCTGAGTTTCCCCGATGCGGTGGTAGGAAAACAAATAGAAGTACCCACTGTTGATGGCAAAGTAAAAGTGACCATAAAAGCTGGCGTGCAAGCCGGAGAGATATTGAGACTCCGCGGCAAAGGCCTGCCCACCGTGAACCAACACGGTAAAGGCGACCAACTGATATATGTAAATATATGGACGCCGCAAAAGCTGAGCAGCGAAGAAAAAGCTATTATAGAAAAGCTATCGCAATCGGAAAACTTTAAGCCGAAGCCTGCACATCATAAGGGGTTTATGGATAAGATTAGGGAGTTTTTTAGTTAAGAAAAGTATTAGTTTTTATTTAAACTTTTACTTATTTTTGTAGTTAAATGATAAAACTAATTAGGTTAATATTATTAATAGAATTACTAGTTCTAAATTCAACCATTTCGGCACAATTTTGTTACCCCGAACCGTCAAGAGGAGCCGGGTTTAGCTTAAAAACATCCGAAACATATTTACCTCCTACAAATTCTTCTAAAATAAACAAAACTACCGATGCCGATAGTTCGTATGAGTGGTTTTGGAATGAGGTTTCAAATACATGGGAAATTTGTTCTAAACAAATATTCACACGTGATGAAAAGAAAAAAATCATAAATAAATCTCAAAAGTATTGGATTAAAAGTAGTCAAGAATATATGGGAGCCGGACGTTGGGTTGAAACTAAAAATATTTTGAGGAATGCTCTTCTGTTTAAGAATATTTTTGATTCTAATATGAATATCATTAGCTGCGAATTGCATCTATGGGGCCTTGAAACTAAATCATGGGTAATTACAGATAAAAGTGTGTCTACTTTTGATATTGTTAAAAATTCAAAAACAACCAAAATATGTCAAAAATGGGATAAAACTAGCAAAGATTGGTTAAATTATTCCAAAGGCATTTATCAATATGATATAAATAAAAAAATAAAAAACGAAGTGTTTCAAGATTGGGAATATTCTATAAAAAAATGGGTAAACAATTCCCAATACAGTTATGTATATGATGCTAAAAACAATCTCACTAATCGAACCGTATATAATTGGGATAACTCTGTAAATGCGTGGGTAAAGTGTTTTCAGTCTACTGCTATTTATGGAGCAACTAATTTAAATATGGGCGGATTATACCAATATTGGAACAAATCAAGTAAAGCATGGGTAACAAGTGACAAGTGTGCTTATTCATATGATGCTAATATGAATATTACAAAAGAAATATATCAAAAATGGGATTATTCAAGTAAATCCTTGATAAATTCTTCTAAAAGCAGCTATATATATGATTCTATTAAAAATACAACAACCCAAGTATTTCAAGCTTGGGTTAAAGAAAAAAGTGTATGGAAAAATGAAGTTAATCATATATATATACGACATAAATAAAAATTTAGTAACCCAAATCGGACAAAAATGGGAAGCTGAGAAGTGGGTAAATGTTTCGAAAACCGTTTTCTATTATTCAATTTCACAGTAGATTTTAAATTTATTAAAATACACTCTTATTCTTTCAAAATCATTTATAAATTTGCCTCACCATGCATAAATATTTTCTCATACTATTCACCATCTGCTTTGCCACTGCACAAGCACAGGAACAACCCATCCCATTGTTTAAGACCATTACGCTGAGTGATGCCCCTGATGATTTCGAGCCTTTGCTGATGTCATTATATCCGACAGCTACAACAGGTGGAGACTATATTCAAAACAAGAAACTTGTTGATGGTAAAAAGTCAAATCATCAAACTATAATAAACTCTTATAAAACCGATATCGTGGGTCCGGCTCCCACCTTATTAAATAGCTGGGCTGCCAATATCACAAACGGAACGCCTGCTGATAACAGTATGGCTATTTCCAATGGTGGCAAAGTGGTGAGTGTGTGCAATACCAATATCAGAATATACAATGATACAGGTGGCAAATTTTTATATTCGAAAACCTTGGGAGCCTTTGCCAGTTCGGTGGGTACACTGGTTCGCTATTATGACCCAAAAGCTATATATGATGTAAACAATGATAGATTTATTGTTACGTTTTTAGAAGGAACCTCAAGCAAAGATACTTGGATTATATTATGTTTCTCGCAAACGAATGACCCTGCGGGAAAATGGAACTGCTACAAACTGCCCGGTAACAAAGAGAAAGACACCACTTGGACGGACTATCCCATATTGGGAATTAGCAAAGAAGATGTATTTGTAACAGTGAATAAACTACATGACAATATGGGTTGGAAAGACGGCTTTGTAAAATCTATTATCTGGCAGGTACCAATGAGCAAAGGCTATGCAGGCGATTCTCTAACTTATATATATCATAATCAAAATATTTTTGGTGGCAAACCCTTGTGGAGTATTTGCCCAGTGCAAGGCGGCATATTGCCTACACATCCATTCATGCATTTCCTCACAGTAAGGCCTGCAGATATAGGAAATGATTCTGTATTTCTGCATACCATTGATAATACAGTTTCATCAGGTATAGCAAAATGGAGTGCAAGATTATTAAAAACTGATAAAATATACGGAGTTCCCGCCACTGCCAAACAACCCGGCGGACAATGGCTACAAACGAATGACTGCCGCGTGCTTGGAGCGATATATGAAAATGGAAACATACAATATGTACAAACCAATAATGATACAAACACTTATTTGTCGACTATATATCATGGATATTTTGATGCAAAAAATTCACAAACAATAAAAGGGAATTGGGTAGCACATGATTCATTTGAATTGGCTTATCCCAATATATGCTATAGCGGCCAAGGCCCTGGTGATCATGGAGCCGTGGTTACTTGTTCGTATGTAAATAAAAATACTTTCCCAGGTACTTGTGCATTTTATGTGAACCGAGATTTGGATGGATATTCTCCTTTGGTAATTTGTAAAAATGGAGATAAATACGTAGATGTATTACCCGATACTGCCGAGCGTTGGGGAGATTATACCGGTGTGCAACGAAGATATAATAAACCGGGAGAATGCTGGATGAGTGGATCATTTGGTGATGTTAATTTTACACCCAGAACTACCATAGCTGCTATCAAAACCAACGACCCCAAACTAGGAGTACCCCATCCGCCGCGGCGGACCAAACCGCTGCAAACGCTTGCCTATCCTAATCCTGCAAACGAAAATTATATATTGGAATTTGAAATGCCACAAAGCGAAATGCTTGCTTTCTATATATATGATATTACAGGTAAAAATGTATTAATGCCATTTAAAGACAAAGCAGGAAAAGGAGCAAATAGATTTAGTTTTAATACTTCTTCATTAGCTGTAGGGAATTATTATATCAGTATAGTTAGTTCTACCGGAGAGATATTGAGGAGTGAGAAGTTTGTTGTGGTGAAATAGTTGTGGGTTGTGACAACGTTGATTTCAACTTGATTTTTCGCTACCTCTCGGAGTCAATGAAAGCATTATGTATTACTCCATAAAAAACGTCTTCTCCCTTTCAGGGCCGGTAGATATTGCAGCCAATCCCATTCCGCAAGATTGTTCTATATATTTTACATACTCTTTAAAAGTTTGGGGAACATCAGCATAGTTTTCGGTTTTGTGCAAGCTGTCATCCCATCCCGCAAATTTTTCTAGGTGCATTTGCATATCTCCTGCACACAAATCGTAGGGGAGTTTATCGGTTAATCCGGTTGAAGTTTTATAGGCAGTACATATTTCAACTTCGGGCAGTCCGCATAATACATCGGCTTTGGTCATGATAAGTTTATCGGCACCATTGAGCATGATGGCATAATTGAGAGCAGGTAAATCCAACCAACCTGTACGGCGTGGACGACCTGTAGTAGCACCAAACTCACCACCTTTTTGGCGTAAGTCTTCACCTGCTTGGTTGTCCAACTCACTGGGGAAAGGGCCACTGCCCACACGGGTACAATAGGCTTTGAACACACCATATACATGTTTTATTTTTTGTGGGCTAATACCCAAACCCGTACATGCTCCAGCCGAAATGGTATTGGAAGAAGTAACATAAGGATAAGTTCCATAATCAATATCTAACATAGTTCCCTGTGCTCCCTCAGCCAATATTCTGTGGCCACGGAATATAAAATCATTCACATAATACTCGCTGTCCACCATTTGGAAAACACGCAAATATTCAACGGCTTCAAAAAATGATTTTTCTGCTTCAGCCATTTCTGTATTGCCGCCTAATGCTTCTATCATTTGCAAATGTTTGGTGGTAAGTAATCGGTATTTGGTTTCAAAATCTTTTTCAAGGATGTCGCCAATTCTCAATCCAGCCCTGCCAATTTTATCTTGATAAGTAGGGGAGATGCCTCGCAAAGTACTGCCAATCTTTGCAGTTCCTTTGGCATTTTCCTGAGCAGCATCCAACATAATATGCGTTGGCAAAATCAAATGTGCTTTGCGGGCAATTAATAAGTTTTTTTCAACAGGTGCTCCCGCTGCTTTTACTTTTTCAATTTCTATTTGCAATTTGGCAGGGTCTATTACAACGCCACTGCCAATTAGGTTTTTGCAATGTTCTCTAAAAATTCCAGATGGAATTGTATTGAGCACAAAACTTTGTCCATTGATTTTAAGGGAATGCCCCGCATTGGGACCACCCTGAAACCGTGCCACCATTTGATAAGCAGGACATAAAAAATCTACTACTTTTCCTTTTCCTTCATCGCCCCATTGCAGGCCTAATAATATATCAACCATAGAATGTTATTTTATTCCCGATAGCTATCGGGATTTTAATTGTTATTTTATATTTTATCACCATCGTTTTGTAGGGTCATGCCATGGCATGACCCTAACAACAACGAATTATATCATTTGCAACACATTAACATCCCCACATTCCATTATCATATCATTTCCTATATTTTCCAATTTACAATCAGCCAATTCATTTACCAGTAAAGGATCGTAGGGGGTCGATACTTTTATATAGTTGTCAGTAAAACCATACATCATCCCATTGTGTATATCACCTTCGAATAGAACAGTGCGTTGTGATTGTATATGTTGTTCGTAGAAATATCTTTTCTTTTTTTCGCTTAGTATACGTAGCATTTCTACTCTTTGTCCACGTATTTTGGTGGGCACTACCTCAGGCATTTTGTAGGCGGTTGTATTTGCACGTTCGCTATAGGGGAATACATGCAAATATGATACATCCAGTTCGTTTACGAAATTATAAGTTTCCAAAAAATCTTCTTCTTTTTCACCTGGGAAACCAACTATTACATCTACACCAATGCAGGCATGCGGCATTTCTTGTTTGATGGTTTCAACGCGTTCCTTATATAATTCTTTTTGGTAACGGCGACGCATCAATTTCAATATTTTATCGCTGCCACTTTGCAAGGGTATATGAAAATGCGGCATAAATCGTTGGCTAGCGGCTACAAACTTTATAATATTATTGCTCAACAAATTGGGCTCAATGCTCGATATGCGAAAACGATTTACGGATTCAACTTGATCTAATTGTATAACAAGATCCGCAAATTGCTCACCCGTTTGCACACCGAAATCTCCGATGTTCACTCCCGTCAATACTATTTCTTTTGCTCCACGGTTCCCAATTTCTGTAGCTTGTTTCACTACTTCAGCAATGCTTGCACTGCGGCTACGGCCACGTGCCAATGGAATGGTGCAGAAAGAGCAGAAATAATCACAACCATCTTGTACTTTTAAAAAGGTACGGGTACGGTCATCGCTTGAGTAAGCGGGCACGAAGGTGTTCGTTTCTTTTATCGGACTATTATATATACTTGCTTCTTGGCGTTTGCAGGTATCTGTAATATGCTTGGCCAGTTCAAATTTTTCCGCAGCACCAAGAACCAAATCAACGCCTGGAATATTGGCAATTTCCTGTGGTTTTAATTGTGCATAGCAGCCAACCACTACCACAAATGCTTGCGGGTTATAACGCAATGCCTCGTTCACCACTTTGCGGCATTTGCGGA
>JAYVCI010000223.1:0-10518 GCA_043750035.1 Chitinophagaceae bacterium | reverse complement strand
CCAGGAATAGAATAATTCGATCCTCGATAATCAATATTCAAATACAATGCATATGCTGCTACATAGTCAAGTAATTGTGTTTCTTCGCTATCATATATCTTACTTAAATCACTCATTTTAGCAAATCCTACAGCTAAATTACCAATGAAGACGCCATTAACGGTTTTATAAACTATCGGAGCTAATGCAATTAATTTAATGATAGTTCCATTTTGAGCACTCCATAATAAATACATGTCCCAACCACGCCCCGTATCGTTATCAATATCATTTCTAACAGTATATATTTTTATTATAGAATCATGACTTGGACCATAAGGATTACTTTCGTCATCTGCGAGAGTAATAATTTTTTCATCTGAAAGATACCAATCTATGTCTGTCCTTGAACTTTTTCTAAGCAATGAATCAGATGTATACACTGGTAGATTTAAATTGACTACATTCTTAAACAATTTGCTTTCAATTCTCCAATGCATGTTTAAGCTCAATGCTTTTGCATCAGACGATTCAATTATGTTATTCGCTCTATTATTATGATACTTGTACTTGAATATTATTTTTAATGCGAAATTTTCTTCAGCATCAAGTTTACTTTTTAAATCATTCCACTTGGTATAAATTACAGGCTCTTTTGTTATAACTCGATTAAGAGTACCTGAATGAAAAGCAAAATCAAAAATATAAATTCCAATTGCATACAATTCATTTCTTTTTTGAACACAAACAAATTTATTTGTATAATAATCATACAAAAACCTATCCCTATTTTTTTGATTATATAACATTACTTTCAAGGCTTGATCGTGATTCAAAAGCACCTTACATTGGGAATCGGCATATATATTTACCGTATTTTGAACAACAGCATCATAATATTTTTCAGAAATATGTATGATTTGAGTTCCTATCCAGTTCTCATAGTATTTTTCATGCAAAGTCATTCGTACAGGATGTATTTCTGAATATGCTACCGAAAAGCAAAACAGAAAAAGTATAATAATTGTATTTTTCATTTTTTTAAGTATTACTGTCATCCTGAGTTTATCGAAGGGTGAATGGAGGAATCATCTTTCAAACTCTGTCTTCGATGATTCCGATAGCTATCGGAACAGACTGACAGTAAGTATTATAATAACGTATTTTCTTATTAATTATTATAAATCAACCCAAACTCACCAACTCATCTTTCAATATATATACTTCCCCCCCTTCAGGACAAGCAGCCTGGTTATTTGTATCGAAATCTAATTTGTGTCCGTGCTTGCTTACCCAGCCTGTTTGCCTAGCTGGATTACCAACAACCAAAGCATAATCAGGAATGTTTTTGGTTACCACAGCACCTGCTCCTATCATAGCATAAGCACCGATGCTGTTCCCACATATTATAGTAGCATTTGCTCCAATAGTTGCTCCTTTTTTAACTAATGTTTTCTTAAATTCTTCCTTGCGTTCTATAAAACTTCTGGGATTAATTACATTGGTAAAAACCATACTGGGCCCGAGAAAAACATCATCTTCGCATTCAACTCCTGTATATATAGAAACATTGTTTTGCACCTTAACACCATTGCCTAAAACTACGCCGGATGCTATCATTACATTTTGTCCCAATATACAATTATTGCCCAAGGCACTGCCAGACATCACATGACAAAAATGCCAAATTTTAGAGCCTTCTCCTATTATACAACCATCGTCTATGATAGCTGTGGGGTGTATATAATATTTGAGTGGTGCTTGGATGATTATAATATGTTACGTATTGGTTCACTATATGGTCGGTCACAAGACACGACAACAGGCAGTGCACAAAATCGAGCGTCAGCTACATCGTACATCGTATATCGTATGTCGTACATTTAATAATCGCCTAAGGTTTCTTCTAATTGGCCAAGTGCATCGGCAGTTTGTTCGGCATTGGGGAAAATGCCATGCCATTTGTGGCTGCCCATCATATAGTTCACGCCTTGGCCCATTTCAGTTTTCATTAATATACAAACAGGTATTCCTTGCTTGCTGAGGGTTTTGGCTTCTTGCAATTTGTTCATCACATCGTCCATATCATTGCCTTCCATATCAATTACCTTCCATTCAAATGCTTCAAATTTGCTACGGAGGTTTTTAAAACCCATAATATCTTTGGTATCCCCATCTATTTGGCGACCGTTTACATCAATAGTTAATATTAGGTTGTGAACTTTGTTGTGGCCGGCAAACATCAGTGCCTCCCATATTTGCCCTTCCTGCAATTCGCCATCGCCACACAAGCAATATACAAATTTGTCATCTTCATTCAGTTTTTTGGCAACGGCCGCTCCTATTGCAACCGATAAGCCTTGGCCCAAAGAACCCGAAGCAATGCGTACACCTGGCAAATGCTCGTGTGTGGTGGGATGTCCTTGCAATCGGCTGTCTATCATGCGGAAAGTGGTCAACTCTTTTTTATCGAAATAACCACTGTGGGCAAGCACCGAATAAAACACGGGCGATATATGTCCGTTTGACAAAAAGAAAATGTCTTGGCCTTTCCCATCAATATCAAATGGAACGGGTTTGTGATCCATCACCCCAAAATAGAGTGCGGTAAAAAAATCGGCACAGCCGAGCGAGCCGCCTGGGTGACCTGATTTTGCTGCGGCTACCATTCTTACTATATCACGCCTTACTTGAGATGCGATGTTTTTTAGTTCTGTTATACTACTTGTCATAATGTGTTGGCGAAATTAGGCAAATTGTAACTTTATATAAGGTTATTAGTTCCGATATTTGCACACAAATTATTCCCGCTTTTGTTTAAGACCCTGTTCCTATTTTTCGCACTTTCAGCTTGCACGGTTTCAAACACTTTTGCACAAGATAATGAATTTCAAAAACTGAGGGATACCTTTTTGGCCGCTATTAAAAAAAAGCCCACCCTTACTGCATATCTTGATGGTCGTAGTTCTTTTGTAAATAGTTCGCCTGCAAATGTATTCGGATTATTTGTTGGGTATAATTATGGAAGGCGTGTAGATGTTGGGCTGGCTTATTACACAACGGCCTTTTCAAAACAGTATGACATTACAATAAATAAAGGCACTTCATTTGAGTTGAAAGGGACACGCAGCACTACTTTCGGGTATTTGGCAGCCAAGGTTGAATACACATTTTACAAAACCAAACATTGGGAATTTGCAGTTCCTTTATCATTAGGAATTGGCAAAGGGTTTATAGAAGATTTTTTTGTATCGCCCAGCAAAGTCACGAAAACAACTTTGACCATAGTACCTTTAGAAACGGGCATCTCAGGCATCTATTTATTTTACGACTGGATAGGCGTATCGGCAGGGCTTAGCTACCGACTAAACTTTACCAATTGGCAGTATTTCAATGAGTTCACTGCCATGAATTACACGGGCGGAATATCTATACGCTTTGGTACACTTTGGAAACATATTAAACGTGGCCCGAAGCATTGGTACAAAGGGTGCAGGAACAGTTGCTGTTTGTTTTAAGCGATTTACGTCCCGATAGCTATCGGGATACGATGTACGATGTGACCTTACGGATGCCGTAGTGAGCAGCCTGCACTGATCCCGACCAATCGGGACGAAGTGTAGTCGAACCTAATTTTTCAGCCGCATGGCCCTGAATCCCGAATCCTGAATCCCGATTCCTATTTATTTATTCCCAAGCTTCTGATATGGCTCATGTGCGAGATGAAAGCCTTGGTCATGGTAGGATATTCATTATATACTATACCAAATTCTTTGCAAGTATCAATCAAAATTTTATTTATTTTGCGGTAATGCACATGGCTAATTTTGGGGAACAAGTGATGCTCTACTTGGAAATTAAGTCCACCCAATAACCATATAAGCATTCTGTTTTTGGTAGCAAAATTAGTGGTGGTTACCAATTGATGTATTGCCCAATTTGATTCAATTTTAGAGTCCATAGAAACTGGGGTAACAAACTCTGTATTTTCTACTATATGGGCCAATTGAAATACTACTGCCAGTATTACGCCGTTTACAAATGCCATGATACTATAACCAATAATTACATTTACAAATCCAACATAAAAAGTAGGTATTACAAAGAATATTACTACATGGGCAACTTTAGATACCCAAAAATTTATATGTTCTGCCATGTCCATTTTTTTCATGGGTGTATTCTCGGCTATTTTGCCTGTAAAATATTTTTTAAAGTCTCTATAAAACACCCAAAAAAAGTACAATAAACCGTAAGCAAACATACAATATATATGTTGGAAACGATGGTACCACTTATGTTCTTGTTCTCTATGCAAACGCATGAAAGGTTTAATATCAATATCATCATCCATTCCTTCTACATTGGTATAGGTATGGTGATTTTGATTGTGCTTTTGTTTCCACAAAAACGAGTTGCCACCCAATACATTTAATGAATGGGCCATTACTTCATTTACCCATTTGCTTTGTGAGTAACTGCCGTGAGCTCCATCGTGCATCACATTGAAACCAATGGCTGCAACATTAAGACCTCCAATAGAACATAGCAATATAACCAACCAAGCATCTGCTGGGGTGAAAAATACCAACCAAGAATATATAACGATGAGGGATGCAATTAGGATTCCTGTTTTAAGATAGAGTTTCCAATTGCCAGTAGGGTTGATGTTGTTTTGAGTGAAATAGCCATTGATTCTGTCACGCAAGGTGTTGAAAAACTGGCTATCGGTGTTTGCAAATTTTATTTTTGACATGTATTATTATTATATGCTAAAAAGCGGTGCAAAGATACACTTATTTATGGTAGTAACTAAAAATTTTACTCCACACTTTTGTAACTAATTGAGTTAAAACAGATAGCGTATTACCATTACTATCAATGCTATTAGGAACATAAAAATGGAAATACGGTTAATCCCATGCATAAAACGTACATTGATATCAGGTTTAGTATCAGTATGGGCGGGCTTCCGAATATATAAATAGATGAGTAATTTATTCCACATGGTTGGTTGGGGGATTTACGATTTACGATTTTGGATTTGCGATTTGCGATTTGCGATTGCTCTGTTTGATTTAGGAACAGGGATTTAGGGATTGGGTATAAGTTTGTCACTTTAGGCAGCCATACGGCAACGCCCCCCCCGAATCCCGAATCCCAACCCCTGACCCCCACTTACGTCTTAATGTCTCCAGCTTTATGTATAGGTTTATTCTCAATAACAGTTTCCTTGTCCAATTGTTCGGCAGTTATTTTTTCAGGGCTTATGTGTTTAATGGTGAGTTTCTCCAGTCCAGCGTTCAATTCGTAGCCATACAGTATTATTAAGGCGTTAAAATAAATTAAAAACAAAATTACCAATAAAGTACCGATTGAGCCATACAGTTTGTTATAGGAGTTGAAATGGTTTACATAATACACAAATAGTGCTGTAGCAATAATTGTGAATGCCGTAGCCAATATTATTCCAGGATTAAACAAAACAAATTTCCGCTTTACCGCACTCCCAAAATAATATAGACTTGCAATAACAAACTGATATAAAAAAACAGTGAAGGCCCATTTTAATACCACCAACGAATTATAAATAATACTACCTGAAAGCAAATGTTTACGTTCCATCCAGTTTAGTCCATACTGCCCCACAGTGAACAAGGTGATAGAAAAAACGATGGCAAATGATAGGAGCAAAGTAAGTAATACTGAAAGCACACGGCGTTTAAGCTCGGTACGTTTCTCTTCGGCTGAATCATATAAATTGAATGCCTGAAACATATTGAACAACGCATTGCTGGAAAATATAATTGCTGAAAGAAAACCGAGCGACAATAAATCTCCATGTTGGTTCTTTAACACATCGGTCAATGTTTGTTCGATAGCTTTAAAGGCCGTTAATGGGATAATAGTACTCAAGTAAGACATGATCTCTTTGTGCAAATCATGGATAGGGATAAACGCTATCAAGGTGAAAAAGAAAATGGCGGCCGGGAACAGTGCTAAAAAAAAATTGAAAGCCATGGCCGAGGCCCGCATACTAATATCATTTTGCTGAAAGGTTAAAGCAAAATATTTCACTATTGCCCCTATAGGCACTTTGCCTAAGCCAGGGAGTGATACCCTATTAAACCAACGCACCAGTGCACGGTAAAATACTTTCTTTTTATAATTGTTATACCAAGGCATTTCGGTGCAAAAATCGTGATATAATATTTATTATCATCATTTTTAAAATAAAAGACTGCAACTTTGCAGCCCGAATGAAAAAATTTTCTCTTAAAATCACCCTCATCAGTATTTTTTGTTGTGGTTTGGTATATGGCATACAAGCATTGATGCCAGGTTGGGAGATGCAACCCGTATATGCAGTTATAGCTTATTACCTGTTCATCACCTTGCTCGTTTTTTATATCAGCATGATGGGTGTGGGCAGAAACAATAAATTATTTATTAAAGCATTTATGACAGGGCTTACATTGCACCTTATGTTCAGCGTGGGCGGACTTGCAGCATGGCTCATATTTATTAAGGAACCCAATGCTCCTCTTAATATCCCATTCATCGTTTCTTATTTATTATTAAATATTTTATTCACAGGATTTGAAATTATGAGTTTGATAACTACCTTGCGACCGTTTTCAAAAAAGAATGAAATCAGTGAAAAGTAGCGTTAAATCAAGAAAGGTTATAAATAAATTCTTCAAATATTTTGGGGTGTTGGTGTTTTTCACGACATTTTCGGTTGCCAAGGCCGAACATGAACCAGCTAATGCGGCAGGTTCAGAACACCATGCCAAAGCCAATGACAAGTTTAAACCAGGCGAAATGATTTTCGACCATATTAAAGATGGCCACGATTGGCATTTATGGGATTATAATGGCCACCCTGTTAGCATTTCACTTCCTGTTATTATATATAGTCCCGGCAAAGGCGTTGAAAATTTTTCATCTTCACACTTCAATCATGGCCACGCTTCTTATTTAGGCTATAAATTAGTCGATAAAAAAATTGTTGCTGAAGATGGTCATAAATTTTATGATTTTTCCATTACCAAAAATGTGGCAAGTTTATTATTAGGCGTTATATTATTGCTTATCGCTGTTTTATATGCCGCAGCCCGCTATAAAAAACATCCAGGAAAATTATATGGAATCCAATCTTTCATTGAGCCCGTAATCTTATTTATTCGTGATGATGTGGCCAGACCAGCTATCGGCGAAAAAAGATATAGCCGCTATATGCCTTTCTTATTAACGATATTCTTTTTTATACTCATTAATAACTTAATGGGGCTTATCCCAATTTTTCCGGGAGGGGCCAATGTAACTGGCAATATTGCTGTTACTATGGTATTGGCAGTGCTTACCTTTATTATAACAACATTCTCTACCAACAAGGCTTATTGGAAACATATATTTATGCCACCAGTACCTTATGGTATCTATCCCATTATAATACCAATAGAAATATTGGGCGTGTTTTTAAAACCACTGGTATTAATGATACGTTTGTTTGCAAACATTACTGCGGGGCATATTATTATACTTGGTTTCTTTAGCTTGATATTTATATTCGGCGAAATGAGCAAACCATTGGGCTATGGCGTTACTATATTATCAGTTGCTTTTAATATAGCCATGAACGGTTTGGAACTTTTGGTAGCCTTCCTCCAAGCTTATGTATTTACACTGCTAGCTGCCATGTATTTCGGGCAGGCTGGCGAAGAGCATCACCATGAAGAAGCTCACCATTAATATAGAATAAAAAATAATTTTAAACTCAATATAACTAACAATTAAATAAATAAAACTTATGAGTCTTTTAAATGTAATCATGCAAGAAGCTGCTAACAACGGAGCAGGATTTGCCAAAATGGGTGCCGGTATCGGTGCTGGTATTGCTGCTTTGGGTGCAGGCGTAGGTATTGGCCGCATTGGCGGTAGTGCTTTAGAGTCTATTGCCCGTCAGCCTGAAGCCATCGGCGACATCCGTACAAACATGATCCTAGCCGCTGCCCTTGTAGAAGGAGCTGTGTTCTTTGGTATCGTATTGTGCTTGTTGATTTTGTTTGTTTAATATGCAACAAATCTTTAAAAAAGTTACGGGTGGTTTGCACCTGCTTTCCACCTGTGGCTTTATACAAGTAATTTTTTTTTTAAATAAACAAAACCAAGTAATACTTAACCCAATATGGATTTAGTTACACCCGGATTAGGACTGGTGGTTTGGGCCACCGTAGTCTTTTTAATATTGCTCTATATATTGGGCAAATATGCATGGAAGCCAATTCTGAATGCATTAAATGAGCGTGAGAAAAAAATCACCGACTCACTCGAGCTTGCCGAGCTTACCCGTCGTGAGATGGAGAACATTAAAGCTGACAACGAGAAAATGCTGAAAGACGCAAGTATCGAACGCGATAAAATTTTGAAAGAAGCCAAAGAAATGCGTGATGCTATTGTAGCCACTGCAAAGAAATCGGCCGATGAAGAAGGTCGCCGCATGATAGCCTCAGCTAAGGACAGTATTGAGAAAGAAAAATCGGCTGCTATGGCCGAGCTTAAAAATCTTTCTGCCACTATTGGGGTAGAAATTGCTGAAAAAATTCTTCGCAAAAAACTAGAATCGAACACCGAGCAAGATGCCTTGATTGCCGATTATATTAACCACCTAAACCTTAACTAATATACAATGGCATCTCACAGGGTATCGGGGCGATATGCAAAATCTTTGATTGACATGGCTGTGGCCAACAAGCAATTGGATGCAGTAAAAGCTGATATCGATTTAATTGTAGGCTCTTTAATTAGCAATCACGATTTGAGCAATGTTCTGCAAAGTCCGATTATTAATAGTGGTAAAAAAACAGCTATTGTTGATGCAATATATAAAGGCAAAGTAAGTGACACCACTTACAAGTTTTTAAATATGGTTATCGATAAAAAACGCGAACCCTTATTGTGGGATATCTGCAATTCATTTACCGATTTATATAATACTATCAATGGCATTATTAAAGTGAAAGTAACTACCGCAGTTGCATTGGCTGATAAACCAAAAGCAGAAATAGAATCGTATCTACAAAAAAATACTGGCAAAAAAATTATACTTGAAACCGCTGTCGATTCCAATATTATCGGTGGTTTAATTATACGTACCGAAGACGGTTTATATGATGCCAGCATATTAAACCAATTGAACAAAATTAAACAGACTCTTAACAAAGCTCATATTTCATAAACTATTATAATTATGTCAACAATAAGACCAGACGAAGTATCAGCCATTATCCGCGAACAACTTGCGGGCTTCAAAAGCGAATCGCAGCTTGAAGAAGTAGGCACTGTATTACAAATAGGTGACGGTATTGCTCGTATATATGGGCTTACCAAAGTACAATCGGGCGAACTGATTGAATTTGAAAACAACCTGCGTGGAATCGTACTTAACCTTGAAGAAAACAACGTGGGTGCGGTGTTGCTAGGCAGCAGTGAAAATGTAAAAGAAGGTGATACCGTAAAACGTACCGGTAAAATTGCTTCGCTAAAAGTAGGTGAAGGTTTGCTTGGCCGTGTAGTGGATACATTGGGAAATCCTATAGATGGAAAAGGCCCCATCACTGGCGAACTTTTTGAAATGCCTTTGGAGCGTAAAGCCCCTGGGGTAATTTTTAGAGAGCCTGTAAAAGAGCCTTTGCAAACAGGTATCAAAGCTATCGACTCGATGATTCCAATTGGTCGTGGCCAACGTGAGCTTATCATTGGTGACCGCCAAACAGGTAAAACTGCTGTTGCTATTGATACCATCATTAACCAAAAAGAATTTTACGAAGCTGGCAATCCAGTATATTGTATATATGTAGCTATCGGACAAAAAGGTTCTACTGTTGCCCAGATTGTGAAAACACTGGAAGACAATGGTGCCATGCCTTATACAGTTGTTGTTACTGCTACAGCATCTGACCCAGCTCCGATGCAATTCTTTGCCCCGATGGGTGGTGCCGCTATCGGTGAATTTTTCCGCGACACAGGTCGTCCAGCATTGATAGTATATGATGATCTTTCAAAACAAGCGGTTGCTTATCGTGAAGTATCATTATTGCTTCGTCGTCCTCCCGGGCGTGAGGCTTATCCTGGTGATGTATTCTATTTGCACAGTCGTTTATTAGAGCGTGCCTGTAAAGTTATTGCCAATAATGAAATCGCTTCGCAAATGAATGACCTTCCTCCTTCATTGAAAGGCATGGTAAAAGGTGGTGGTTCACTAACCGCTCTTCCTATTATCGAAACCCAAGCGGGCGATGTATCAGCATATATTCCTACCAACGTAATTTCAATTACTGATGGACAGATATTCTTGGAAAACAACTTGTTTAACTCAGGTGTTCGCCCAGCAATTAACGTGGGTATTTCGGTAAGCCGTGTGGGTGGAAATGCTCAGATTAAATCAATGAAAAAAGTGGCTGGTACACTTAAACTTGATCAGGCACTTTACCGTGAGTTGGAAGCATTTTCTAAATTCGGAGGCGACCTGGATGC
>JAYVCI010000222.1:0-4633 GCA_043750035.1 Chitinophagaceae bacterium | reverse complement strand
GTTAGATAAAGTAAATCTATTTAGAAATGAATTTAGAGGTGAATGGAATTATAAAATATCACCTTAAATGTATTGTTTATTTATTAACAGATACTTAGTATATATTCTCCTTGCCCACTATATACACCTGCCATTATGTTAATGCGGTCATTCATCAATTTCTTTTTAAGTGTGATACCTACATCACGTCTGCTAAATAAATACCCTCTTGCCATCTCTGGCCATTGCCAATGCAGAATATGCAGGTGGTTATAAGCTCAATATACTTTTCAGTGATGGGGTTTCAAAGACGGTGGATTTTGAAAACTATTTATTCAATCGCGAAAAAGCCTATACCGAATACCGTGAGCCTAAGAACTTCCTGAAGTTCAAAGTGGATCAAGGCAATTTGGTATGGGGCAAGGATTGGGATATTGTTTTCCCAATCGAAAAACTGTATGCTCCTGAGGGCTTGAATGGTTTTTTGCAGGAACCTGAGGAGCCTTATATGCGTGTGAAGGTTGATTGATTCTTATAAATCTAAGTTGACCTGCTGAACAATCTTTTTCTTGGTTTTCGATAACCCAATTTCCCAGTTTCCAAATTGAAATAGCGGTGGTTATAATATTTGTCTTTAATGCGTAATAAAATTCCAGCAGAAATAGTTATATTCATTGAATCATAAATTTCAAGATAATTTATTGGATATCCTCTAAAAATGATGTCTCCTTGGTAACTATACATGCCAATTGTCGGAGCTTCTTTGGTAGTAATAATAATGGACTTCAAATCTCTAGAGTATAGAATATGACTCTTCCTTCTTGTCACCAAAACATAAGAAGCTTCATTCAAAACGCTTTCATCTAATTTGTTAAAAGGTCCAATTATCACTTCATTGCTTTTATTTATTATTTTATATACATCATTTTCTTTCACAAGAAAAGTATCACGACCTAAAATGCTATTAATTTCATAGGATTAACCATTTAGCCCGCAACATATAATATTCGCACAAACTGAGAAAAACACGTATTTGATTTGCATCATGAAAGAATATATATTTAAAGGGCTGAGTATAGTCGAGTTCAGCGACAAATTTAGGTGTGAAGACGACTGTGTGCAATATATGGCCAACCTCAAATGGGCAAAAGGTTTCGTTTGCCGCAAGTGCGGGCATACCAGTCACGGCAAGGGCTATACACCTTTTGCCCGCAAGTGCAGCCAGTGCAGGTACGACGAAAGAGTCACGGCAGGCACAATGCTTGAAAAATGCAAGACCGGGCTGCTAAAAGATTTTCAAGGGCTTTACCAAATTGTAGTTGAAAAGAAGGGCATATCCAGTGTGGCACTTTCTGAGCAGTTGGGCATCAACCAAAAATCGGCATGGCTACTAAGGTGCAAGGCACAACATGCCATGAAAAGCAGTGGCAACCATCCGCTTGCGGGCAAAGAAGGAAATTTTCTTTACCATGCTTGACTATATTGATAAATTTCATTTTTCGAAGTATATACATATAGCATATTTTTAAAACGAATTATTTTTTTGGCAAAGGATTCCGTGTCTGTAGAAATATTGAATTTCGACCAACTTGTGCCGCCGTCTAATGTGTGAGCCATTGAGGAATACCCATTTATTTGATTATCTTGCGTAATTACACAAAATCCCTCATTCTTGTTTCGCATCAAAATCCATCGACCATTCATTTCTGTTGTAGTAGATTTCCATATAGTTCCACCATCAGTAGAAACTAAACATGTATTGGTTGCGTAGAACAAATCTGTAGTGCTAGTCGCAGCAATATTCCTTCCATCTATCTGAGAGAAGAATGGGCTTATGGCACTGTCTTTTGATGAGTGAAGCGTGATCCAGTTTTTACCACCATCAATTGTTCTCAATAAGGTACCACCGCCACCAACCCAACCATATTGCTCATTGAAAAAGGTGAATGACCAAAAGGTATAAAGGGTGGGAGTGCTTTGGTCTTGCCAGGTTGCACCGCCATCCGTGGTTCTATATAGTTTGCCTGCACCACAGCCTACAAAGCCTATACTATCCGTAATAAAGTATATACAAACTATTCCATCAATTTTATGGCCGGGCTTAATGATCGATTTCCACGTTGCACCGCCATCGGTAGTTTTATACATAAATTGTCCGCCAGCAATATAGCCCAATTGTGGGGTCCTAAAAAATATGGATAGCCAACCGGCATACGCTGGTAAAGCCGCATCTACGATTACATTTTGCCATGAGGCACCGCCATCAGTACTTTTTACAGCGTAATTTTTTGAGCCCACAGCCCACATGGTACTAGTATTTGATAGGCACATATCGTTAATTTCGGCGGTGGGTTGCAGTTGGTTAATTCGTTTCCAAGAGTCCGATTCTTTGGGGGGTGCTGTGGTTTGCTTTTTTTTGCAGTGGGTAAAAGCAAGTAAGCATAGGATGATAATAAATGGTTTGTTCATATATATATATTAATAAAATAGTTTACCAAGTTTTATTATATTTATATATTTTTTGGTCACCACTATTATAACCATATAAACTGTGACCATATTTTACCAAAGGGCCCGGTAGATGACCATAGGAATCCAAAGTAAATAAAGTCCACGTTTTCCCACCATCATAGGTATGAGCCATACTGGCCGGCTGTACATAACAAAATGATTCATCTGCGTTTTTCATAGTAAGGCTTGAGCCTTGCTTTAAGACACCTTCTGAGGCACTCCAAGCACCTCCGCCATCGGTCGATTTCATCAATGATCCATTTGCAGAAAATATATCATTTTGGCTAAGCACCGCGATGCTGCTGGGGTCGGCATATCTATAAAGACTTACCGTGACATCGGCAGCAGAATGTATTATATTCCATGTATCCCCACCATCTGTGGTTTTTAATAATGTACCCATAGACCCTGAAACCCACCCATGCAGGTCATCAATAAATATAACTTTTTCTAATAATACATTCCTCAACGCTGGAATTGTTTGGTCAGTCCAAGTTTTCCCACCGTCGGTGGTGCGATAAAGTATCCCAAAATCAGAACAAATAAAACCTTTATCGGCTGTAATAAAATTGATGCATCTAGAGGCTGCCAAATTGCCATTTCCTCTATTAAACACTTGCTTCCAAGTGGCTCCGCCATCGGTAGTTTTATATATAGCATTCTCACCACCAGCAACATAACCAATTTGTGATGTTGGGAAATTAATAGCATACCACGACCATTGACTTGTGGCAGCAGTGTCTATCACAAAGTTTTGCCAAGTTACACCGCCTTCGGTACTTTTTATACTGTAGTTGCTTTGGCCAACCAACCACAGGGTTTTTTCATCGGAAAGGCACATATCCTGCATGCCTAGGCCAAGGCCTACTCCTTTAACCGTGGCAAGTAAAGTCCAATCTGCTGCTTCATTGGCAGGCGTGGCTTTCTTTTTTTTACAACCAGATATAATAAGAATTAGTATTATAAATGCGAGACTATATTTTTTCATATTTATTATAGATATTAAAATGTTATTCCCCAGCCAAGTTTAATAAAGGTATATTTGTTTTTTAAAGTGCCATATTCTTGATAAGCGGGTTCAAGATTAGGATCTAGCCAAGGTTGCGTTGCATATTTAGCTGTTCCAAAAGAAAGAGATATATAGTTATAATTACGGTCTGCATCAACAAAGTCGCCATAGTACCATTTGAGTCGCAAAGAGTTAAAACGAGCCGGTTTGCTTGGGTTCTCACCATTTTTAGCTTTAATGCTGGTAAAATCTAAATATACAGAACTTATTCGGGCATGCACACCATAGGCATTTCCTTCTATAGCACCTAATCTGTTTCTTGAATCGAAATGGAGATAGTAAGGGTAATACTTTACGCCAATATCAAATATAGCATTAATACGATAGGCGGTTTGCACCCCAGCAAAAGCTTGAAGACCGAACCCACTTAATCCAAAAACACCACATCCTATATCATCTGCGATTCTAAATCTACTGTTATCATTATTAAGCCACATATATAATAGAGGTGCGTGAACTTCCATACCCAAGCCCGAACCAACGCTTCTTTTGTCTTTGCCAATTCTAGTCTTCATTATTCCATTATCATTATACGGAATAAGTTGGTTTTGCAATTTTCTACTATTAGAAATTGAAAAATCAAAATCCAGAAAACCATAAGGTATGTTTTCCCCAGATATATAATCGTCCGATTTCGAATAAGATTTCGACTTGGGCTTAGGTTCCGAATAACTCTTTTTTGTTTTCGACTGCGAAAACGACTTTGGACAGCCCCAAAGGACGTATCCGACTATTATAATATAGCTAAAGTACTTTGGGTGCGTAAATAATTTCTTCATATGTATTAGTTATTAAAAAAATATTAATCCATCCTAAGAAAGATCTTTTTAATAAGATTGCAAATATAGGAAAGTCAATATAATTGATAGCCAAAAAAAAAGTAGTAAAAAAGTAGTAGTGGGTAATTGGTGTCTTATATAGGGTCTGCTCATAAACTCAGGGCACATCTTGGTTGAATAAAAATATAAACAGTATAGCTTATCCATTGATGGATTTTATAGGTGCATAGCTGTGCCAACCTCGTCAATTTGACGAGGTTTAACACTAATACTATAGAGGCGATCCAAGATTCGC
>JAYVCI010000221.1:0-5638 GCA_043750035.1 Chitinophagaceae bacterium | reverse complement strand
AAATAGGCCGTAATCTTGTTCTAGAAACAAAAACAAATCTTGACAATAACAATTTAATTTAACCTCAAATGTGTCAAGTAATTTTAGGAGGGGTCAGTTTCCATCCAAGTCTTTTAATTTATCCACTACAGAAATATAATATTTTTCAAACAATAGGTCCTTTTCAAATTTTATATTCCGGATTTCAAACTTCTTTAAAGAAGTGTCGAAACCTAAACTATCAATTTCGGATTTTTTAACTTCTTTTTTTCCTTGCAGGAATAAGTCTTGAATTGCTTTAATTCCTTTAACATTTTCTTTTGTTTTTGTAGCCATTTTTGTTTGTTTTTTTGTCTATTAATTTTATGTTTAGTTTTATTTAATGCCCCACAAACCTAAACATCAATCCTTAAACTAAAAAATATAAATGGAGATTCCATTGAAAACTCTTCACCACCCCCTCTCCGCCTTCTTTAACTCTATCTACGCCTCATATCTTAACCCATAACATCCTCTTTCTGCGTCCCCCACTCGTAATTCGTAATTTTTATCCCGATAATTATCGGGACGTAATTCGTAAATCCATCTCTAATTTCGCAGCTCAATAAAACCCATGCAATTCTCCCAAATAATCGGTCACCCTAAGCTCAAGCAAAAAATGGCTAACACCATTGCTGAGGGGCGTATTGCCCATGCCCAACTGTTTGTGGGGGCTGAGGGTACAGGTGCTTTGCCTTTGGCTTTGGCTTATGCAACTTTGGTTAATTGTGAGAACCCAACCGCAGATGATTCGTGCGGCGTGTGCAACTCCTGCAACAAAATAAATAAACTTATACATAGTGATTTGCACTTCACTTTCCCCACGGTGGGCAAAGATGTGGTGAGCAGCGATTTGATGGACGAATGGCGTACCTCGGTATCCGAAAACCCTTATATGGGTTACCGCGATTGGGTTTTAAAAATTGGTGCCGAGGGCAAACAGGGGAATATAAACACCAAAGAAACTGCTGATATTTTTCGCAGACTTAGCTTGAAAGCTTTAGAAGGTAAGTTCAAAATACAAATTATTTGGGGTGTAGAGTATCTGAAAGAACAAGGAAACAAATTATTAAAAATACTTGAAGAGCCGCCCGAAGGCACACTGTTTATATTGGTATGCGAAGACCCTAACCAAGTATTGCCCACCATTCTTTCCCGTTCGCAGTTAGTACAGATTCCACCTATTGATTATAATAGTATTACCAATGCATTGATGGCTGAGGGAATGGACGAACCATTGGCAAAGCAAACCGCCTCACTAAGCAGCGGTAGCTGGCTAATGGCACTTTCGCTCTCCCATAACTCAAGCAACGATTTATTTGCCTACCTCAAAGATTTTTTAAACCTTTCCTTGTTCGATAGCAAGATACCTGAAAGGATAAGGTTGATAGATAGTTTATCGCAATGGGGCCGCGAGCCGCTTAAGTTGTTCTTGAGCTACTTGATTGATATGTTGCACAAAGCTGAGCATATTGCTTTTCAAACAAATCTTGCCAAAACAGCCTTTGCTGAGGAAAATGCCTTCTTGGAAAAACTGGCCAAGATGCTCACACCATATAAGGCTGAGCTTATTTTCAAGAAAACAAATGATGCCATAATGCAGATTGAAAGAAATGGCAATGCCAAGTTAGTGTTGTTTAATTTATCTTTGTCGGTTAGAAATGTGTTCGCTAATTAGCAATTAGGCACATACAAATTTGATTACAAAGGTTTTAAAAAGATAAATTTTAAAAAGATGGGATGTAGTAGTTGTGGAAGCGGTGGCTGTAGCACCGGAAGTTGCGGCACAGGCTGCGGCAGCAAAAATGGGAGCAGTAGTGCTGGCTGTAATAAGCTTAATGTATATGATTGGCTGGGTGGCATGCAGTTACCGCCCGGTCACAAACCTTTTAACGTGGTCGAAATTCGTTTCAAAGGTGGTCGCAAAGAATTTTTTCGCAACAACAACAATATAGAACTCTATATGGGCGACCCCGTGGTAGTGGATGCTGATAATGGTTTCGATATTGGCCATGTATCCTTAAAAGGCGAATTGGTGAAACTGCAATTAAAGAAATACAATATTGCAGATACCGATAACCGACTGAAAGCCATACAAAGATTGCCGAGAGAAAACGAATTGGTTCGCTATAAAGAAATTAAAGCAGAGGAACCTAGCATGCTGCAACGAGCCCGCACTGTTGCTCTGCAAATGGGCTTGCAAATGAAACTGAGCGATATCGAACTACAGGGCGATAGAAAAAAAGTAATATTTTTTTATACTGCAGAAGACCGCGTCGATTTTAGAGAGCTCATTAAAAAATATGCTGATGAGTTTCGCACAAGAATAGAAATGCGTCAGATAGGTTACCGTCAAGAAGCATCAAGACTTGGGGGCATTGGCAGTTGCGGCCGCGAACTATGCTGCTCCACTTGGCTTACCGATTTTAAACTGGTAACTACTGGGGCTGCAAGATACCAAAACCTTTCCATGAATCCTTTGAAACTGCAAGGTCAATGTGGCAAACTCAAATGTTGCCTCAACTATGAACTCGATACCTATCTAGAAGCTTGGGATAATTTCCCACCCAATATTGAAAAGCTAAAACTGCAAACTCAGCAAGGGGTTGCATTCCTTCAGAAAACAGATATCCTAAAACAGATGATGTGGTTTGCTTATGTACGTGAAGGTGTGGGCAGCGAGTGGGTGGCACTGGGTGTAGAAGAAGTAAAAAAAGTAATCGAGCTCAACAAAGCGGGCCAAAACCCAGAAACCCTTGGCGTAAAAGACAAGAGCAACGAGCCCGAAATTATCAAAACCCTTACCGAAGACATGGAAGGCAGCCTCACCCGATTGGACAATAAAGGCAAACGCGGCGGTGGTGGTGCTGGTGGCAATCGCAGGAATAATAACAGAAACAATTCAGGAAATAACAGAAACCCCAATAACAACCGAGGCGGGGGGAACACTCCCAAACCATCTTAACCCACATTGCAGCTAAAATCCCAATGAGATGTTAAAAAATATCATCAAGAAGATGGGTGTTGATAAAAGTAAAAAGTTATGATAGATTTCGGTTGCCCCGCCCTTCAGGGCTGGGCAATAATGTTATGATAAATTCTCTAAGTATTTCAGAAACTCATTTTTGGTTTGTGCGTCTTGGAATTTGCCTGTGAACTCAGAGGTTACCGTTTTGCTTGTAGCATCTTTAATCCCGCGGCTCGACACGCACAAATGGGTAGCTTCTATCACAACGGCTACATCGGGTGTTTGCAATGCTTCCATCAATTCATTGGCTATTTGCACGGTCATGCGTTCCTGCACTTGGGGTCTTTTGGCAAAATAATTTACAATTCTATTTATTTTGCTTAGGCCTACCACTTTGCCGTGAGATATATATGCCACGTGTGCTTTGCCAACTATGGGTACAAAGTGGTGCTCGCAATTGCTGTAAAAGCTTATATCTTTTTCCACCAGCATTTCCTTGTACTTGTATTTATTTTCAAATAAAGCTACATCTGGTTTGTTGGCAGGATTTAATCCGCTAAAAATTTCTTTTACATACATTTTAGCTACCCTGTTCGGTGTTCCTTTCAGGCTATCATCGTCCAAATCCAAACCAAGGATATGCATAATTTCTCTGAAATGTTTTTCAATGAGCTCAATTTTTAAATCGTCGTCCATCACAAAGGCATCGGGCCTAATTGGGGTTTCCATAGAGGTAGAGATATGGTTATCTCCTATTTGATCAATATCAGTTTCCTTTGTATTTGACATAGTTTCTTTCAGTTTCGTAAAGTTTAATACTTAATTTTAATTCGTTGTTTATAAAAGGTCTTAATTTGTTCCATATCACCACTGCTATATTTTCTGCTGTTGGGTTTAGGCCCTCGAAATCAGGACAATCGAGGTTTAGGTTGCGGTGGTCGTAGGCATCTATAATATTAATATCAATAAGTTTTTTCAATACTTTCAAATCATATACAAAACCAGTTACGGGGTCAACTGGCCCAGTAAGCTTTACCTCCAATTGGTAATTGTGCCCATGATAATTTGGGTTATTACAAAGCCCGAACACTTCCTTGTTCTCGGCATCGCTCCACCCAGGCACATGCAATCGGTGGGCGGCATTAAAATGGGCGGTGCGGTAAACGCTTACTATTGTTTGGTTATTTGGCAAAATTGGATTCCGAAATTTCGGGACAAATATCGGTGAAGATTTTATATAGAACAGTAATTTGATTTTTTTGTTCAGTGTTTTTTGAGAATTTTTTAAAAATCGTTTATATAAAAAAGCAGCGTACCTTTTGGGGGAACGCTGCTTTTTTAATACAGTTATGTATTACAATACTTTTTCTTCATTCTTCCCGTCAATATCCATTATATATATATTAGATTGATAATGTATGTATTTTTTATCTGCCGGAAACCAATATATAGTTTTATCAACCAACATCCTCTTCCCATCAGGCGATACGGATATTGCACCATATTTTCTCGAATAACACCCATTTTTTATAGTAGTGCTGGTTAGGGTGTTTACATTTACTTTTATTAACCCTGATGAATCGTTGCAGCAAAACACTTCACTGTTATTTGGATGCCAACATATACCATTTAATATGTTCCTATTCGTTGAGCTACTAAATTGTATTGTCTTTTTGAATTCTTTAGTTTTATAATTTAAAAACCCCAAATATGTATTATCAGCCTCTTCAAAACATGTTGCTATAATATTATCTGTATTCCAAGTTTTGTACCCATTGCCGCCGTTATTAAAAGGTGTACTATCTAACCTTTCACCATCAATAGAAATAAATTTATCTCCTCTGTACTTGTTTTCACTGCTGTACCTATCGGTGGCCATAATCATTTTACCATCTGGCGATACTTCAAGTTCGTAATGTGCAAGGCAAAACGTAAGTTGCGTAAGCGAATCGCCATTGGTTTTTATTTTGTATAATACCGCACCCCTGTTCATAAAAACTATCCAGTTGCTCTTTGCCCATTTTACCTGTTCCGAAATATCGGGGTCATCCAGCACCACAAATTCTTTACCTGTTTTTATGTTATGTATCACATATTGTTTGGTAATATAAGCAGGGTCTATTACAAATTTAAAATACACAAACTCATCAGGGTTATTGGGGTTAAAGCAGGGCTTGCTCACACAAACCCTTTCTTGGTAATAATCAATAATACGCGAGGGGTCAGTACCTCTCGTGTCCACAGGGTCGCATTCTTTATATTGGTATGGAGTACCACCGCCATCTAATGTGTTAACAATACTTTTATGTCTGCACGATTGGCCTATAAATAACAGACAGATAAGGCCACTGGCATTTATTAGAATATATTTTAAATGTTTCATCGGGCTATTATTATTTTTTGTGTAATAGTTTCGTTTTCAGTAATTACTTTACAAAGATAAATACCTTGGGGTAAATTACCAACAGGTAAAGGTATTTCATTGTGTCCTTCTGTAAATAATTTTGCGGGTAATTCATATACCACTTTGCCATGCATATCACAAAGGCTTATATTAACCCAACTTGCAGGTTAAACACTAAATAACACATTAAATGCATAAAAATAGGGCTTATTTTAGGGTATAAATTTCAAAAACGCTCCACAGCCCCA
>JAYVCI010000220.1:0-4069 GCA_043750035.1 Chitinophagaceae bacterium | reverse complement strand
CAATCTCTAATCTCCCGTTCTCAGCCTTGTTATAGGCTTGGGCGGTTATTAATCTCATTTATTATTTTGTTACTATTTGCAATAACGCCTTTTGGGAAGGTGAAGGGGCAATACTGCCCAGCCGCTTCTACTATCGAAACCTGCAATACCTATCAAACACTTACCGGTTACAAATTCGGTGCGTGGTCATATTCTTGGTTCAAGACGGATGCATTGGGTGGTAACCGCGTACCTATAGGCATACCCGATAGCAACATCACTGTGTATCCCACCCAGAATATCTATGATGAGACACAGTATTATATAGAGGAGGGGCATCGCATAGTTGTACCCTTTCTCACCTGCACCTCAGGGGTGAGAACTGTAAAGTTCATCTATGAGCTCAAGATAGTGTCCAACAACCTTAACCCGCCCGTATATAGTATTAGCACAGCCAGCACCATAGTATATACCAATTACCAGTGGTACAGAAATGGAGTGGCGATAGCAGGGGCGGTATTAAACACATACTCACCCACCACTTCAGGAGCATACACCCTGGTGGCAACAAACTCATGCAACAATACGCTTACCTCAAACACGCTTTCCTATAATGCACCCAACAACCAGTGCAGCAGTAATACGCCAACTTACGCTACCTGCAACGCTTCATATACGCTAAGCTTTGTGCCTGCCAGTGGATATAGTGTTACATGGTACGCGTGTGATGCAAGCAGGAATAATGGAGCTATATTAAACAACGGGAACCCAACAAACAGTTTAAATGTTTTTCCATCTGCCCCATCTACCACACAGGGCTATTACTATTACTATGTGTGCACCGATGTTTTTTCAAATGCTAGATGCACCTCGGCTGTTATTACGGTTGTGTTTAAAAAAGACCTGCCCATTACATCTAGCAGCAGTTCCTTACCTGCTACATTAACTCCCAACCCATTCCCAAACAATAATACTGTATATGGCAATTATCAGTGGTACAGGAATGGGAAAATAATTCCTGGTGCTAATAGCAGTAACTTTTATGCAATATTACCAGGAGATTATTATTTAAAATGCTCTTCTAATTGTGGCAATAGTGAATCTAATTCCATATCTTTTGGCTGCCCTCAAAGTGGTGCCACCACATACACTAACTATACTTTCCCGGCTGGCACATATAACCTGACTGGTGAAATTTATATACAGGGGTATTTTAATATTGGGACTGATGCAAATGTAATGATAAGCAATGCAAGGATATTTCTTGCCAATTGTGCAGAGATTATTGTAGATAAGAACACCTCGGTTAATGCACAACAAACAGGCGGAAGGTTAACAATTAGCAATTCACTCTTAACATCATGTGGCACATGGCAAGGGATTAAGGTTATTGGGGCTGGCAATATACCAAATACTTTTAACCCTAAATCGGCAACACTTACACTGTCTAATGTGAAAATATATGATGCTTTGGAAGGTGTGCTTGTTAATAACCATGGTTACCTTTATGGAGATTATTGCTTTTTTGAGAATAACATTACCCATTTGCATACTGAGGGTTGCGGGGAAATGAACGGGTATATGAACAATACTACATTCTCATACCTGATGGTGCCTCCCCCTAGTCAAATTTGTAATATGGCAAACCCACCAACTGGGCTTTTCCCTTATGTGATACATAACTATATCTCAATGTTCACTATGCGGTATGATTCATTTATATGTTATAATGTAAATGGCACAAATACAGAAATAGCTTTGCTTATTAATCAAATACAATCGACTACTTGGGTGCAAACTACAGGTTACGGCTTTTACTTTACTGATTCCAAAATTTTAGGTGATTTTGTGTACGCGGTTAAAGTGACCGAAGCTCATTATCTGCATATAGACGGTACAGGGCTATCGGAGATAACAGGCAGGCTTACGCAAGCAATTTACTCGAATGGTGCATCAAATTATGTTTATATTAATAATCAACATATACAAAATACCTCACAAAATATTGGAAGAGGGGGCATTTATGTACGTGGCGGTGTTGATGTGCATATCACTGACAACACGTTGCAAAATTTTGAAAGAGGCATTGAATATTATTATGATGCCCCGCCTAATAGTCATACAAGCTATATACAGAACAATGATATTAGTGGCTGCAATTATGGTATTGCCTCAGCATCTGATGAATTCCCCGTAGGCACAAGCACAGTAAATACATATACAAACCAAAGAGACCTTAAAATATACTGCAACAGGATATTAAACTGCGATTATGGAATAGTTGGCAGTGGGCCAATGACAGATCAGGGAAGCTCTGCTAATGGTGCTGGGGCATTGGAGGACTGGTCTAACCGCTTTTGTAGTAGTTTTTCTAACCATGCGTGTACCGGTGGAAGTAGTAATAATTATGCTGATATCGTTTGGAATAATAAAAATACTGGAAGTGATCTGAATATATATTATGATAACGGTTCCAACAGACCATTCAAAACAATAGCAGGGACACTAAATATTGATGGCGACCCTATAAGTTCTGGAAATATAGCCACTCAGTACACACTTAATACTCCTGCTGTTAACCAAGCAATAGATTACTATTGCCCAGGCAATACCTATAACAGCATACCTGTGGAAACAGGTATTGCTATAAAAGTAACTGACCAGTCAAACATAAGCTTATACCCCAACCCAGCAACCGATAAGGTAATACTGGAACAAATGGGGGCTGATAACAACAGGAATTTACAGATACAGGTTGTAGACTTAATGGGTAGGCAGGTATTAAAATTAGAAAGCCAAGCAACCGCTATACCAATAAATGTATCTAACCTATTACAGGGTATATATACTATTAAAATTACCGAATTAAAATCGGGACATAATTATACCCACAAGATAAGTATTGTCCGCTAATGTGTTTCAAGAACTATATATACAGCCTAATGGTAGGCTTGTTCTTTTTGTGTAATAATACTGTGTATTCACAAAGAGGGAATAACTGGACCTCATCTTCGGTTGCGGTAGGGTTAAATTTTAGCACAAGCCCCCCTACAATATTTAAAAAAGCTAGTCCTTGTTGTGCTGATGCTCAGACCATATCTGACTGCTTGGGCAACCTGCAATTGTATACCCAAAACCAGTATATATACAACGCCAACAACCAGTTGTTAAATCATACGCCCTCGGGGTATGCTTTTTTTAATCTATTGATACCAAAGCCCTGCGATGATTCCGCATTTTATTATTTTAGATCGTATATAAAAAGTAGCGGCCATTATTTTAACATTGATATGCGGCTCGACAGCGGGCGTGGGGATATGGATACTACTGTGCATAAAATAATAGATTCGCCTATACTAAATGTTGGTTTTGTAAAACATGCCAACGATACCGATTATTGGTTGTTGATAAAATCAAACCTATATACAGTAAATGCTTTTTTGGTTACCAAAAATGGCATTGATACCATACCCCTATCCAGTAGAATGATTGGAAGAAATGCTGGTTATTATATGAGGTTTTCAAATAATGGAAAATTTGTAATAGCCCCAGCTACTGACGGTATGGTGCAGCCTACAAGCACAAACAGGAATTATATATATGATTTTAATACTAAAACGGGCAAATGCTCAAATGAGAGGGTTTTGTTTACGAAGAGTTTATCTAAAGGTTACTATTATGCTTACTATTGCTTTTCCGCCAATGACAGTGTTATATACCAACTCATAGCAGAGAGTGACACTTCTTATGTATATTCAATCAATCAGTTTAGTACTTATAGTGCAGGCATAAGCAATACTAAAAAAACCGTTTATTCTATAAATTCTAAATCTCCTTATTACTATGGACAAGGCATTCAATTAGCTCCTGACAATAAAATGTATTTTTTCTTGTCAGATTCAAGTTCTAGCAGCCATTGCCTAAGCTATATAGAATATCCGGATATAAATGGCATTAGTTGCAATGTTAGGTATAGAGGTTTTTGTAGTGCTAAAGACACGCTTTCTTTCAATTACTTTCCTGCGTATTTCTTTCCCATTAAACGCATCAATAATAAATTTGCTGTAACAGGAACAAATGGTTGTGTTAA
>JAYVCI010000219.1:0-11813 GCA_043750035.1 Chitinophagaceae bacterium | reverse complement strand
GGCATATACTTTATATTTAATATATTTACCTAGTCGGCCCAGTTCAGCACGCCAGGTTTTATAGTTGTTTGCAGCAATATCATTTTGGCTCACTGTACTTCCTGTTGTATTATAATTGCCCGATGCCGTCCACTTTTTTATGGTTATATCTGTGGAAATTGCATGGGCAATGCCTTTCAAAAAATTATCTTTTTGATATAATGAAAACTGATACGATGTTTTAATAAATTCTTTGTAAAGCAGATTGAACCTCGATAGCACAATATGCTCTCTAAATCCTGTATCCGTAGCTTTCTGGTTGCTTAAGGTACGTTCCCAGCTACGTTCAAACTCTACATTACGGTAGCGTTCTATATAACGAAAATTCTTGTTCACAAATTCCCAAGAACTTGTATTGTCTAATTTAAAATTCTTATTTAGTTTGGCCTCTTTATATACTTTTAATCGGTAACCTATTCCTTGGTTATTTGCATCATCTTTGGCTGAGAATGTATTTCGGTCCAGGTTACTGATAGCTAATTCCTGTTCTATTTTAGTTTTTGCATTGGGCGTATATATATGTGTGAGCGTGGTCATCTGCATTTGCTTGGGTGTTACAAGCGTTTGCACCGGCTCATAACTGCCCTGCAACAAGCCTACCCATATAAACACCCTGCCATTAGCCCCACTGCTGGCTATATTATAGCTGCCCCTGCCCTGCCCCACATAGCTAAATGCCAATTGATAGTAGGGCGTATCATTGCCTGCTGTTTCAGAATACTTATAATACTTTATCGTATTTCCGTTCACTATTGTATCATATTTGTTATATAATAATTTGGTTTTATCATAGTAATCATTGGCAATGGCATTTTCAAATTTTGTTCGTGATGGATCGTTGCCCGCATTGGCAAGTGCAAGAATCTGGGCATCGCTCAACTTTGGGTTGAAGGACTGGTTTTTTAAATCTTTTTCAGCAAAATAGTTGAACAAAAATTCATGTTTTTTTATTTGCAAACCTGCTCGGGTAGTATATACCACACGGCCATAATTGCGGTCGCTGTATTGGAATTCTACCACTATACGGCTATAGCTATTAATAAGCCTGCGGGGCATAAAAGTTAGTTCTCCTGTATTGTAATCTATTATATAGTCATCCTGCTCACCACGGGTCATCGGTAGTCCGTCCAGATATACTTTTTCGGTACCCGATAGTATGATAATATATAATTCGCCATTGGTGCCCGATAATCTGTATGGGCCCTGGTTGCCTTCTTGCCCATTAAATGTATTCCGACTGAAACGCCCGCGGCTGATGGCTCCTTCGCCACCAATAGTATATTTTACGCCCACTTTTTTATCTTCCCATCCGTGGTCGAATTGTATTCCGCGTGATTTTTTATCATAAGCGGTGAAATAACTTATGGCAGGTTTTTTCATTTGAAAATCGCCCAGCACCACACGGGTTTTATTTTTGGAAAGTTCTATATATACTTTATCAAAATCTTGCACCTGTCGGCTGCTTCCATCAGCTTGTATGGGATTGTTATCGTCGCTAATGGCGGCTTTTACTTCTACATCATTGTTAATTTTACCACTTATTTGTAGGTTTAAATTTGAGTTTACTACCAAACTTTGTGTATTGCCCACCCCTATTCCACGACTTAGCAATCCACGCATTTCCAAGCCAGAGGCATCAATGGAATAAGGGTCGTCAGTGCCAGGTGTATAGGCAAAAGGATTGATGAGGGGTTGATAATCTTTGTATATAAGTTTGGGGTCTTTTTTGCGGATAGTATAATCGAGTTTTCTGTAAAATGTGCGATAGTTGACCGTGATATTTGTGATGGGCGATTTGAAAATGAGCAGGGCGTTTAGATAATCTATATAATAAAAAGAATCGGCTACTGGCAAATTGTTTTGTATTACTTTTATACTACCAGGCACTATGGGAAGACTGTCGAGCCTAACTGTATCAGCAATCATGTCGAACTCTTTTGAACGCTCACTAACATTTATTTGCCCCATAGCTGCGTGAGCCATGCACAATAAAAAACATATATATATAATTTTAGTTAACAGCGGCACAAATATAATCTGTGGTAAGTTAAAAATGAAAACCCATTAGCAATCATGAGGAAGATATTTCTGAGATTGAATTTTAGACCACCACGAAAACGTATTATGCAAAGTTATGGGAATGGATTAATATTGTGAAGTTTTTAACGCTAACACCAAAAGTAAACACCTATGCACCACCGTATTGCTTTTCCGTTATTGTTCCAGATTGCGTTTAACCTAATGCCCATATACGGCGTGATGGCGAACCATTGGACAATGTTTTCAGTTATTTATCTGTATTGGTTGGAGACTGTGATTCTGTCTTTATTCTCTTTCATAAAAATAGTGAGTGCAAAAGGCACCACCCCGAGGGGGATTAATATAACGGGAATATTTACTGAAGGTGAATGGAAATGGAAAACAGGTATTCGGTTTTTAATTATACGTATTGGGATGTTGTTATTTTACCTCTTGTTTATCTTTCTTTTTGTGGGATTGTTGATATCGAGTAAAGATGACATGGGAACCAATATAGAAATGGTGTTTTTTATGAATCCGGTATTCAATTTAACCTTGCTGCTTTATTCCTTAAGTTTGGGTATGGATCTGATGTGGCACTTTTTTGGGAATGGGGAATATCTCCAAGCACATCCATCGGATAATGCATCGCTATTCGATGGTCGTACTATTGTGATACATGTGGCAATGTAGGGGTATTGGGCTTCAAGTATATTGAAGAGAACTTTCCCAACAATGCTGATTTGGCTAAATTATTTTTTATTAGTGTATTTGTATTGATAAAAACAATTGCTGATGTGGTTATTTATTATATGGGTAAGAAAGCACCCGTAGCCGCTAATACATAGTTATAGGCAAGCATTGGAGACAGTGCTACCACCAACGGACATGATAAAATTTGACAGATAAATGAGTGCTTTAATTATTCCTTGTTACATCAAAACACAGTGGGACATCAACTGCCTTGACAGGTTGCTTGACAGCGTTCAACAACAAACGCGACAGTTTGACAAAGTTTATCTCATTGACGATGCAAGTCCGTTAAAGTATAAACTCAAACATGACTTTGTTGAGCTCACAGCATTAGACAAAAACGGTGGACCTGCAAGAGCAAGAAACATCGGAATAGAAAAAGCAATTAGCACAGGTGCTGATTGTATTTTGTTCACCGACCACGATTGTATTCTAGATATGGCGTGGAATGAGAAAATGACATCATTCCTTATGCAATCCGATTTCGGTGCAGTTGGAGGAATGACTTATTCGTGGGGCAAAACACTTCTTGACTATTACCACGATATTAACGGAACACTTGCAGGCAAGTGGTTACTTCCCGACAAAAAAGAGTTGTGGTATATGCCGTCACTAAATTTCGGAATCAAATCTTTTGTTGTGGAACAGTTTGGTTTTGACGAAAGATTTCCAACTGCTGCCGGTGAAGATGTTGATTTGTGTTTGCGTATGCGTAGCAAATACAAAATTGGTTTTTGCCCCCAAGCAAAGTTGTGGCATGACTATGGTTACAAAAATTCTATTTCAGGTTTCAACAAGTTTATGAAGCTGTTTAAGAAATATAAAAGTTCAAGTGCCACAGTTTACGAAGGACACACCGTTTTAATGTGGGACGCATCAGAATCAATTTATAAAGGAAACATCCATGAGTCTAATATACAGCCTTAAAAAAAACAAGCAAGGAATTACTCATGTAATCGGAGATTACATTGGAGAGATGCGACCATTCGCAAAACGAGTGAAGAACCCACTCTTAGTAATACCAATGGTTTTACTCAAGACAATTGAATGGAGTATTTACAGGTGGTATAAAACTCCAATCAGAAGATTTTACGGAGTGAAAGGCAACGAACTTATATACATGATCACAAACGCATGTAATGACCGTTGCCCGAAGTGCGGAATTTGGGAAAAACCAGAACCGAGAGACCAACATTTAATGATTGAGCATTTTATCAATTGCCTCAAACGACTTCATCACAATTTGTATCAAGTTACATTGACAGGTGGAGAGCCGTTGCTTTTCAAAAAGGATGTGATGCTAATTGCCGAAGAAGCAAGGAAGTTAGATGTTCCAATGGTAATTGTTTCAAACGCAAGATTTCTTGACGAGGAATTTTTAAACAGATACAAAGCACTTGGACACATACTTGTTATTTCAGTTGATTCAGTTGAGAGGGAAAAATGGAATGAGTTCAGAGGCAAAAAAAACTTTGACATTGTAATGCCTAAGATAATGCTTGCAAAAGAAATCTTAGGCGACCAACTTAGAATTCAGTCAGTGCTTTCAAAAGAATCAGCAGAAGAAATTCCAAAAGTGATTGAGTGGTGTAAGCTACAAGGTATTCAGCACAACACACAATTCTATCAAGACTTTGGTGCTTACAATTGGCATACTCCGACAACAACCGAAAAAGTAAATTATGCTAACGACACACCATGTGCAGCACGAAAAAATATTTGTGTTTATCCAAACGGTGATGTTGTAAAATGTTTTGACCACCGCAGAATTCCATTGGCAAAACAACCATTGGGCAACATTGCCAAGCAAGACATTATTGAAATACTTTCAACCAAGCGTTCAACAGAGATTTCAAAAATCATGAAGACTTGTGATTTCCCTTGCAAAAACATGTCGTGCAACAAACCTCAAACACTTCTATTCAAATGAGCAAGAAGGAAGTTTATACTTACGATTGGTTTAGCCACAATATTCCGAGTTGGAAAATTTGGTTGAAGAAGTTTAAGAACAAGGAGCATTTATCTTTTCTTGAAATTGGTTGTTATGAAGGAATGGCAACAAGATGGTTGTTGGATAATATTCTCACAAAGAAAAATTCTTGCATTTCAGTTGTAGATACTTTTGCTGGGAGCATTGAGCATAGTAAGATTGACAACAGTAAAATGCTTAATCATTTTATGAATAATGTTGGTTATGAAAAACGAGTTAAAGTATTTCAATCTACATCAAAACATTTTTTGAAAAGCACCGATAATTCTTTTGACTTCGTTTATATTGACGGCTCACACATTTCTAAAGATGTAATGGCTGATGCTGTTTTATCTTGGGATAGATTAAAAAAGAATGGAGTAATAATATTTGATGATTACGAATGGAAAAAATTTCCTAAGACATCAAACCTTCATCCTAAAATGGCAATTGATTGTTTTATGAAAATGTATAAGGAAGAAATCAAGATTGTTG
This sequence comes from Chitinophagaceae bacterium, assembly GCA_043750035.1. Taxonomy (GTDB): domain Bacteria; phylum Bacteroidota; class Bacteroidia; order UKL13-3; family UKL13-3; genus CANJUD01. Next base: position 6,538 of record JAYVCI010000219.1, on the reverse strand, counting down.
GTAAAAACTATCAAATCTGTTTAATGAAAATTGCTGCTTAAATATGCTTACAGAAAAAACCGACATAATAATTATCAGAGGTTGTCCTGTTTCTGGTAAGTCGCAAACAGCGAAAAGTTTATCTCAATCTTTTCCCAAAGGAGTGAGATTAGAAGTTGACACTTTGCGACAAATGGTAATTTCGGTTGACTGGAAAAACCAACAAGAACACATCAACCTTTTGCAAGTGTCAACTGGTTTAGTTCATGACTTTCTCAAATTAGGTTTCAGTCCCGTAATTGTAGTTGACACTTTCAGCGGAGATAAAATCAATAAATATCTTGACGCACTTTATCAATTAGACACAGACCTTTCAATAAGAATTTTCGGACTGTTCACTACCGATGACGAGTTGAGAAGAAGATTGGACTTGCGGACAAACGAAGAGTTCCGAGATTTCGGAATTTGCAAACGATTAAATGATGATATAATAAAAATAAAATACGTCGCAGAATTTCAAATCGAAACAACAGGTCTATTACCAAAACAGACTGCTGAAATAATATATCGAAAAATAACAACGTAGAAGTATGCCAGCATATAATACTTCGTCACTACCTAATATTGCCTTACTTAATTACAATTCATACATAACCAACACTGGGTTTGATAACATTGAAATAGGCAAATAAAACATAATATATTTTGCCCTCAACAGTATATCACATATTTTCGCCCTGTTTTTCTAATACAATACTATGCACAAAATACTCCTTATCATCAGACGTGAATACCTAACCAGGGTTAAAAAACGCTCCTTCATTATTATGACGATACTAGGCCCTGTGCTTATTGGTGCCTTGTATGGGGTAATGATTTACCTGGCTGTAAACTCAGGCATTGGCGAAAAAGTGAAGACAATTGCGGTACACGACGAGCAAGGCTTTTTTAAAGACAAACTCCAGAACGACGATAAAAATATATTTATTTTTACCAATGAAAATATAGATACCTTGAAAAGCCAGGTACTGTATAAAAAATACGATGCCCTTATCATTATTCCCAAAACAGATTCTATTACCTATATAAAAGATATTGACTTTGTGGCCGAGCAGCAACCAGGTGTTGCTATCATTAACAAGCTGGAGGAAAAGTTTGAGGAAATCATCACCAATATAAAGATGAAAACCATGAACCTTACCCAGGCACAGATTAAGGCTACCCGCACCAGTATTGCTGTTTACCCCAAACTGGTAAGCGAAAAAGGAACTGAAGATGCAAGCACGGGCAGCTCATTTATTGGGGCAATGGTGCTTACCTATATCATATTTTTATTTATTATGCTTTATGGCATACAAGTAATGCGGGGCGTTATTGAAGAGAAAACCAGCCGCATAGTGGAGATTATGATAAGCAGCGTGAAACCTTTCCAGTTGATGATGGGAAAAATTATCGGTATTGCCTGTGTGGCCCTTACCCAGTTTGCTATTTGGATAGTGCTTACCATCACCGTTACAGGCGTTCTTAAAAGCTATATGACCAGCAATGTAGATATGAACCAAGTGGAGCAAGTGATGAAAAAAAACAGCCATGTGCAAACCGACGATTATGAAAAAGCAGAGCAAATGCAGAGCCTGATGAAATTTGAAAAAGCAATATCCACGCTCAACTTTCCATTGATACTTTTTTGTTTTGTATTCTATTTTATAACAGGATATTTATTATATGCCTCGCTATATGCAGCTATTGGCTCAGCCGTAGATTCAGAAACCGATACCCAGCAGTTTATGCTGCCGGTAAACCTGCCGCTCATCTTCTCCTTCTTCATCGCCTTTAGCACCGTAATGAACGACCCCAATGGCAGCCTGGCTTTCTGGGCATCCATTATCCCTTTCTCCTCTCCTATTGTAATGATGGCCCGCGTATCGTTTATGCAATCTTTCAACTGGGAAATAGCCCTATCAATGGGTGTGATGCTGGTTTCGTTTGTATGCATTGTATGGTTTGCAGCCCGAATATATAGGGTTGGCATTTTGATGTACGGCAAGAAGCCCACGTTTAGGGAATTGGGGAAATGGGTTTTTTATAGGTAGTTTTTAAACCGTTGGCTGAAGCCAACGGCAATAGATACCTCAACAATGACAATATAGAATTTTGGATTGATCAAGTGCTATATTAAATCATAAATCATTCAATCATTAAATAAAAAAGCCCGATGTCTATTACAACATCAGGCTTTTTATATATTTAATTTCCTTCTTTAGGTTCGATAAGTATTAGCGTTTCAAAACAATCGTCTTAGATTTTTTGCCCACGGTTACCACGGCTTCGTCATCGCAAGTTCCGTTCCCAAAATCTATACTGCGATCAGCTTTGCCAGCCGCGGTAAAGGTAATAACACCTTTGGTAACACGAGATTTCGCACAGCTAAAATCAACAAGCAAGGGAGTAGTAATATTCATGGTATAAGCAATGCCGCCGCGGTTGGTGCCGCTTGCACTTCCTGTAACTTCATATTTATCATCACTCAATATAAAAGGCGTAAGTGCTCCTGCTATCATTTTACGGGTGCGTGATGTACTCCAAGTAATAGTGCCACCGCCATTGGCCAAAGTTATTTTGCCATTTTTTACTTCAATGGTCCATGTAAGTGCTGCGGTGCAAGTAACAGTTTTGGTGAGCTCAACTTTATTATCATTCACATAAAAATCTTGAGTAGTAACAGTCATTACTGAACCTATATCACGGAATTTGCCACTGTGAGTTATTATAATTTTACCTCTGCGGTTCTTGCCATCATTTCCTAAGCAATTAACTGTACCAAAATCAATCGTTACTTTTTTGGGGTTAGAGCCTGAATCAACAATTACGGTTACACAAGGGCCACCTAAAGTTTCCACATCTCCATTTTTTAAGGTTACGCTACCATTTGTAACCGCATTATCGCTAAGTGTAAAAATGTCATTCTCTTGAGATTCTGCCATTGATTGGTCTTCGGTAGTTGTGGTGTCGTTTGCGTCCCAGGTGTCTTTTTTGCAAGAAGTGAATGTGAGGGCAGTAAATGCGGCCACAATCAGGGTTGTTTTTAAAATGTACTTTTTCATGGTTTATTTTAGTTTATGTATTTGTTGGTATGATGGTAATGACAATGCTTGGTTTAAATACGTTGCATTATACAATGGCAAAATTATGGTAATCGTTTGAAAAGTAATATTTTATAATTGTTATTAAATATTATGTGACAATTCCTTTACAAAATTTCCAAGGTCTTTCTAATGGATTGTGTCTTCAATATACACTCTTCGTATTCGCTCAAAGCATTTGCCTCATAAGTAATGGCACTGCCAGCGTGAAAGGATAAATATTTATTCTCAGCATTATATATAATACTTCTAATTACCACATTCAAATCAAAATCTCCCGCAGGTGTTATATAACCTAAGGCTCCTGAAAAAAATCCTCTTTTACTGTCTTCATATTCTTCTATCAGCTCCATCGCCTTTATTTTGGGGCAACCAGTCATGCTTCCCATCGGGAAAGCATTTTTTATTATATCATATAATGGTATTGTGGTTTTCGCTTCTGATGTAACAGTGGAAATCATTTGGTGCAGTTTCTCAAAAGTATATATTCCGAAAAGTTCTTCTACCTGTACAGTGCCTGCAACACTGCTGCGGGCCAAATCGTTCCGCATCAAATCTACTATCATCACATTTTCGCTACGTTCTTTTTCATTGTGATATAATTCTTGCTTTAATTGCTCGTCTTCTATTTCGTCTTTTCCCCGTGGAGTTGTGCCTTTTATTGGCTGTGAGATGAGTTTATTGTTTTTTTTTTTTAGAAAACGCTCAGGGCTGGCACAAAGCAAATGTTGGTGTTTGTGTGATAAATATCCCGCAAAAGGCGTGGGGCTAATAGCATTTAGTTTCTTCCAAGTTTCAAAAGAGTTTATATATATATCTTCTGCATAAAACTCCATACAATAGTTAAGTTCATACACATCGCCATCTATTATATGTTGTTTTATTTTTTCAAAGTTTTGTATATATCTTTCTTTAGTGGTTCTGTCCTGTAATTGTATATTTTTTGATACCAGATTATTAGAATTTTGATTACTATATAATTCTTTTATCTGTGCTTCATCCCCTTTCAAAAACTCAAGCACGCCATTGGTTTCGGTCACTACTACCTTGGGCTTAAAGAATATGACATCAGGGAAACAAGTTCCATCAAAATTATTGGATTCTAATTTTTCAATTTCATTTTTTAAATCATAGCCCAGGCAGCCCATCCACCAACTATTATCATATAATGTTTTTAATTTTTCAAATACATTTCCCGCTTTGCTTATGATAATTTCTTCCACACCAAATCCAGCCAGCCATTCATACGTATGATAACCACACGCATTTTGTTTATGGTTGTTGTCGAATATACAAACAGTCTCTATGCCGGGTATTAATTGATATATTTCTTCCTTTGTTATCATATTGTGGGATTAAAATATTCATATACCATTTTTGCTTTTGCTTTGCCCACCAAACCATCCAGCTCATCTATTGCCGCTTCCTTTATTTTTTTTACAGAACGGAAATGTTTTAATAATTTTTCCGCAGTGGCCTCCCCTATCCCGTCAATATCTTCCAATTCTGTGGCCAAAGTTCCTTGGTTACGTAGTTTGCGGTGAAAGGTAATACCAAATCGGTGTGCCTCATCTCGCAACTGTTGTATGGTTTTTAGTGTCTCCGATTTCTTATCGATATATAAAGGTAGTTCATCGCCTGGATAATATAATTCTTCCAATCTTTTTGCAATACCTATGATAGGAATTTTGCCGAACAAATCTAATTTTTGCAATGCATCTATTGCGGAGCTTAACTGCCCTTTTCCACCATCCACTATAATAAGCTGCGGCAATGGCAAATTCTCTTCCAGCACACGGGTGTAGCGGCGTGTTATCACTTCGTGCATCGTGGCAAAATCATCTGGGCCTGTCACTGTTTTTACTTTATAATGCCGGTATTCTTTTTTGGCAGGCTTTGCATCAATAAAACAAACCATAGCACTAACGGGATATGCACCCTGAAAATTGGAATTGTCAAAACAATCAATACGTTTGGGTGGATGCGGCAATCGCAAGTCTTTCTGCATCTGTGCAAGTATTCTGTCCGTGCGAACATCGGGGTTTACTTTTTCATACTGTGCAAGTTTTTCGCGTTTAAAGTATAATACATTTTTGAGCGACAAATCTAATAATTTCTTTTTATCACCAGCTTTGGGCACGGTGAAAATAATATCCTGATCTTCCAACTCTATTTCAAACGGAATTACTATTTCTTTTGAAGTATTGCCATATCGGTTCTGAATCTCGGCAATGCCCATCTGCAACAATTCCTGCGTTGACTCATCAATTTTCTTTTTCATCTCAATGGTTTGTGTTTGTATAATCATTCCATTGGCCACACGCAAAAAATTTACAAAAGCAAAACTCTGTTCTTCAGCAATGGAGAATACATCCAAGTTGGTAATTGTATGACTTACAATAGTTGAGCGACCCTGAAAAGCTAACAATTTATTATACTTGAGTTTTATTTGGTGGGCTTCTTCAAACTTAAATTGTTGCGATGCAGCAGCCATTTGTTCTTTTAATATATTCAATACTTCGCTCACATTTCCTTTCAATATTTTGCCGATGGCTTTAATGGACAACATATAGTCAGCCTCCGTCTGATAGCCTTCACACGGGCCTTTGCAATTGCCTATTTGATACTCCAAACAAATTTTAAATTTCTTGGCCAATATATTTTCTTCTGATAAATTGAGGTTGCAATTTCGAAGTGGATATATAGATTTTACCATATCCAACAAAGTGTACATCATCTCCACCGAAGCATACGGACCGAAATATTCCGAACCATCCTTTATCAATTTTCTAGTGGCGTAAATTTTAGGAAACCGTTCGTTTGTTATTTTAATAAAAGGATATGTTTTATCGTCCTTTAAATTTACATTATACCTGGGCTGGAATTGTTTGATTAAAATATTCTCCAGCAACAAAGCATCATACTCCGAATCAACTATCGTAAATTCTATTGATTCTATTTTGGATACCAATACTTTGGTTTTGGCATTTTCGTGATGCAGCTTGGAGAAATAGCTGCTCACCCTTTTCTTCAGGCTTTTGGCTTTGCCGATATATAATAGTTCGCCATCAGTATTATAATACTTGTATATCCCAGGCTTATCGGGCAGGGAACTGATGGTTTGCTTTAGTGAATCGTGGGCTGGCAAGGTGGGGCAAATATAGTATTAAGTAGCTAGTATCAGGTATCAAGTACGTACGGAAAAAGTATATAAGAGGCATCTAATATTGGAGACGAATTTGTGCGTTTCCTCTCTTGCCTGCCCCGCTTATTTCGGAGAGAGGGGGTGCTGAATAGAGCCGGGGCAAGCATCCCCCGATAGCTATCGTGTTAGGGGTCAATGCCCAATTTTTATCCCAAAAACTTTCGGGGGCTTTTAATCTTATACCGAAACTGTATCTGTATTAGGCCAATAA